>JAGVTM010000162.1 GCA_019136785.1 Chloroflexota bacterium
AGAGCGGTTAGTGCCATGGGATCCGGGCGTGCGCGGGGGGATTCCCGCCACCTATTATCGGGTGAATGTGATGGATTTCGGCGCGGCGGGGGATGGGGTGACGGATGATGGGCCCGCCTTTAACGCCGCCATTCAAGCCGCGCCCGCCCCCGGCTTTGTCTGGGTTCCACCGGGGGATTATCGCATCAGCACCATTGTGCAGTTGAAGAGCGGCATTGTGCTGCAAGGGGCGGGCCCAACGCAGACGCGGCTGCTGATTGACATCCCCAACAGTGGGCAGCGCGGCGGCGTGGAAATGCGGGGCAGCATGGAGAATGTGGACATTGCCGCGCTTTCGGGCTACAGCCTGGGCAGCACGACGCTGGAAGTGGCGGACGCCAGCGGCATGGCGCCAGGGACGCTGCTGTGGCTGTACCAGGACGACGACGTGGAAGCCATGTACACGGTGGATTACTGGATTACCGATTACAGCATCTACTCTATGAGCCAGATGGTGGGCGTAGCCGCGGTGAATGGCAACACGCTGACGCTGGACGTGCCGCTGCGGCTGGATTATCAGGCGGCGCTGAACCCGCGTGTGCGCATTGTGCATCCGATTGAGAATGCCGGCATCGAAAGCCTCTACCTGGAGCGCATTGACACCGCCGACGCCTTCACCATCTCTATGGAGCAGGCGCAAAACTGCTGGGTGCGCTACGTGGAATCCAATAACACCTTCCGCGCCCACATCTGGGCCTTCTACAGCCGCTTCCTGACCATCCGCGACAACTACTTCCACCACGCCCACGACTACGGCGGCGGCGGGCACGGCTACGGCGTCACCCTGGCGGACTCCACTTCCGACTCCCTGGTGACCAACAACATCTTCCACACCCTGCGCCACGCCATGATGGTCAAGGAAGGCGCCAACGGCAACGTCTTCAGCTACAACTACTCCTATGACAATGTGGGCGGCAAGGCGGACATCTCCCTGCACGGGCACTACAACTATGCGAATTTGTTTGAAGGGAATAAAGCGGAAAACCTGGTCATTTCCGACTGGTGGGGGCCCAGCGGGCCGTTTACGACCGCTTTCCGCAACGCCATCACCACCAATCGCGGCATCAGCGTGCGCGACCACAGCGACCGCCCCAACGTGGTGGGCAACGTGACGCCGCGCATTGACATTCGGTCGGGGCCCGACATTATCATTTTCGGCTATCCGGTGTATATGGGGGGCGTGGTCACCGACCTGACGGACGGCAATCTGGTGAATGGGGTGCTGGAGTGGAGCGGCGCGCCCGATCCGTTGGTTATTCCCGCTTCGCATTACCTGGACGCGCCGCCAGATTTTTGGGGGAATCGCCCCTGGCCCAATATTGGGGCGGATCTGGCGACGCCGGTGGGGCCGCTGCCGGCACAGGAACGCAAATACCAGATTGACAACGGCTTATGGCAGCCCCCCCTGCCCCTGATTGCCACCGCCACCGGCAATCCGGGCCAGGCGCAGGTGATCAATGCCCGGCCGGGCGAGACGTTGTTTGTGTTTGCGGGTACGGGCGGGACGGGGAATGGGCCGTGTTTGCCGGCATTTGGCGGCCTCTGCCTTGATCTGCTGCCCCCCCTGCAATACCTGGGCACAACCACCGCCGACGCCAACGGCGTGGCCCTGATCGCCGCCCCCAACCCACCCGCGCATATCCAGGCGCTGGTCTATCGCGGCGCAGGCGGCAGTCTCTCCATTAAAAGCAACCCCGCCGCCGTTGACTAATGCAAACCTGAAGATTGGTTCAATCTTGAAGATTGAACCAATCTTCATTTTTCTCGTTTTCCGTTGCCTGTTCCCCGTTACCTGTTTGCTCCCCATTCCTCCAGGTCTGTCACCAGCAGGCTGGTTTCCGTAGCCACAGCCAGGAACTGCTCCGCCGGGTGCAGCGCCAGGTGGGTGATGGCTGTTTCCGTGTAATAAGCGCCCAGCAGAACGTTATCTGGCAGCGACCACCAGGCAACCCGTCCCTGGTCTGCCTCGTCGGCCACATCCCGAAACGATTCGCCATAAATAATCTCGTCCCAGCCCTGGCGGAAAACGATAGCCTGCGTATTCACGTAGGTGACGTCTGCCGGCGGACGAATGTCAGCGATCATGAAGCCGGAATCCAGATGCACTGCCTGCACCCGACCCGCCAGCGTGCCGGCAGCGGCGTAGTTGCCGGCATCGCTCACAGCCAGCGCGTTGGGCGGGCCAAAAGGTTTGAAAACGCGGCTGCCCAATGGCCCATCTGGCAGCGAATACGCCTGCACCCCGTCCAGAAAGTCACCCACCACCACGTGGCGACCGTCCGCCGCTGTTGCATAGGCGCTGGTGATGCTGCTGGTCGTAAACGAGTAAACAGCGTAAAGCTGCGGATCAGCTATGTCGCTCAGATCATACAGATAGAGATGTCCCACCTGATCATCAACCGGCGGCGCAAACAGCAGCAAATACGGTTCCTGCCGCTCGCCGCGCAGGAAAACTAATCCGGCTGGATCCGCCAGCGGCGCGTCGTGTCTGATGGAAGCCAGCCGCGCCAGGCTGTCCAAATCCCAAATGCGCACTGTGCCATCCCTGGCGGCAGCCGCCAGGTAAGGCGCAGTGGGATCAAAAGCCAGCGCCGCCGTCTCAATGCCCTGATTGAGCGCTATGGGCGGGCTGTCGCCTCTGCCGGCAAAAAGCCGCACGCCTTGCGCGCCTGCCGCCGCCAGCAACGCGCCGTCGGGCGACCAGTGCAGCGCCTGCAGCCCTTGATAGGCGCGGTAGGCTGCCAGTTGCTCATTCAGGGGGGTCAGGGCGGCTGCCGGCATGAGCGGCAACCTGACTTCAGACGGCGCCGCCGCGGCAGTCAGCAGCAGCGCCTCGGCTTCCATCAACACGTCGTCCATCTGGATGGCGCGCAACTGCGGCCCCAACCCAATGTACAGCCGGTGATGTGCCAGCCCTACCGCCGGCGGAGATGGCGCTACGCCCGTCTGCTCTGCCAACAGCACGCGCCACAGCACTTCGCCTGTGGCGGCAAAACGCAGCAGTTCTTGATTGGTCGTTTTGGCTATCAGGCTGCCATCGGCAGCCACAGCCACCGGCGAATTTTGCCCAAACAAGCCGCTCAACTGCTGCAAGTCCAGGTCAAACGTGCGCCGGACGGTTCCCTCGGCGGTTACCAGGAACAACCGGTTAGCGACAGCCAGGTAAACGGCGTTATCCGGGGCCAGCGCGAGCGAGGCGGGCGCTACCAGGCCGCGCGCTAACTGCACCGACCAGCGCAGTTGTCCGTCGGGGCGCAGGGCAAAGAGCGTGCCCAATTCGTCAGCGGCATAGATGGTTCCGTCCGACCCTACCAGCGGCGTGGTGACGATGCTGCGGCGGGTTTCGCCGGCATCTGGCGGCGTAAACGCCCAAAGGATGTCGCCGCTGGTGGGATCAAGGGCGTAGACGCTGGCGTCCAGGCAGGCGGCGTAGACGGTGTTATCCAGGCCAACCGCCGCGCCGGGCCAGGGCCCGCTGCCGCTCATGGCGCAGGGACGGGTCGTCCAACGCACTGAGCCATCGGGGGCGAAAGCCCACAGATTGCTGCGGTTGGTCATGAGGTAGGCGGTTCCGTCGGCGGCAAATGCCGGCAGCGCGGTCAACGCATCCTCCCCCGACCAATGCCAGCCGGGCGCGCCATCGGCGGCAAAGGTGTAGAGCGTATTGCCGGCAATGACCATCACCCGTCCGTCCGGGGCGGCAATCACTTCCGCCGCGGCGCCGGCGGCTGCTTCCGGCGCCAGGGTGGCGCGCCAGGCCTCACTGCCATCTGCGGCAAACGCATATAGGGTCTTGCCGGCAGTCAGATAAACGCGCCCATCTGCGGCCACTGCCGGCTGGCGGCTGATCACGTCTGCCAGATTGCGCACCCATACCGTCCAGCCGGCGGCGTCTAAGTTGGAAGTAGATGCCGGCAGCGGGATAGCCGCCGGGCGGGGGCGGGGCGTTGGCGGGGCTGCCGGCGGCGGTGTTGGCGAGGGACGGGGCGCGTGGGCGGGAAAGGGCGTGGGTGTGGCTGTGGGCGGGCGTGTGGGTGTGGCTGTGGGCAAGCGTGTCCTGGTCGGGCCTGCCGCCGTCGTTTGCCTGCCTGATTGTCCCGGCGTGGCCGCCGGCGTCTCGCCGCTGCACGCTGCCAGGCAGCACATAACCAGGATGACCAGCCAATAACGATTCATTTTTGCTCCCTTGTGAAAAACCAGCCAGCCAGAAGTTCAACTTCTGCGGAGAAGTTGAACTTCTAAAGAGGACCTCATGGCGTATAGGTGAAGGCGTCTATCACTTCTCCCTGGCTGTTTTTCAGCGTGGCGGTATCGGGATCATTGTCGTTCCATACCCTGGTGCGAATTCCCCAAAACAAATCGGCGTTGGTATCCTCTCCCTCTTTCGTCCACACTTTGACGCGCGCACCCGCTTCTAACACAAAGGACGGAAAAACGTACCGGTGCCCTTGCATATCCTCCAGGGTCCAGCCGGTCATGTCCTGGGGCATATCGCCCTCATTGCGCAGGATAACAACCTCATCCAGCGGGGCAGTAGTGGGGGCGTAGTCAATGTCTACAATCTGGATGGCGGGGAGGCTTTCGGTGAGGGCGGGCGTGCCGGCAGGCTCAGTCAGCGCCGGTTCGGCAGCGGGCGTTACTGTGATCATAGGCGTGACCCGGCCCCCATCCCCAAAAGCAAACGCGCCCAACTCCTGTTGTGACGTGAATACCCGCCTCCAACCAGAACAAACCTGGCCCACAAACAGCAGTTCCCCATTGGCGGTCAATGTGAACGGGCCCTCAGGCACGTTACTAACAATAAACGCGCCGTTGGCGTCCGAAATAGCGTTGTGGGCTACGCCGCTGGCATCTGTCAGCGTCAGGGAGACGCCAGGCTGCGGCTGTTGGCTGCCGTCCACCAGCGCGCCCGCCACCGTCGCCGGGCGAGTGACAATCAGGTGCAGAATGATCAGCAGCAAGCCAAAAGCCAGAGAAGTGGTGAGCAGCGTAGCCAGGGGCCACCTGTACCACCATACCAGAAAAATGGTCAGGGCCACCCCGCACAGCAGCGCGCCCACCGGCTGGACAAAGCTGCTGGGCAGCGCCACTTCCAGCAGGGTGAAAACCATCGTCATCAGGCCTACAATGGAAGCTATGCCTGTGGCTACCTGGCTAAACGCACGGGAACGTTCTGTAGCGCTTGTGGGTTGGTTATCTGCTGTCATGATGATGTTTCTCCCCATGATGCCGGCAACGCCTGCCATACCCCTCCTGATAACAGACTAGCGAATGGTTGCCGGCACAGCCAGTGCCAATCCACACCTTTTAACCATGATCTTCGTCACCTGTATTATCTCCCCAGAGGAAAGACCAATGTTAATCACTGAAGATATTGCAAGACGTATAAATGAATATCTTGCTGATCCTTGTTGCTTAGAGCCCCTCTACGTTTGGGGCGATGCCTTGTCAGTTCTTAGTGAAATGCCAGATGAGTTTATAGATTGCGTCATGACAAGTCCTCCATACTGGGGTAAAAGGCAATATCAGGGAGGGGGTATTGGGCTTGAGAACTCTTACGAAGAGTACATTGACAAGTTAGTGGCAGTCTGCAAAGAAATCTATCGTGTCTTAAAACCAACTGGTTCTTTTTGGCTTAACATTGGGGATAGTTACAAAAACAAACGGTTACTGGGTATTCCCTGGCGGGTTTCTCTTCGTTTAACAGATAAGCAGAACTGGATATTACGAAACGACGTTATTTGGAACAAAGTAAAAGGCTCGCCAGACAATTCAAAAGATAAGCTACGGAATCTGCATGAATACGTATTTCACTTTACTAAAAACAGTCATAGTTACTACTATGACCTTGATGCAATTCGCTCCAAACCCAGGAAAGCCAGAGTCGTAAATGGAGCAGTCGTAT
>JAGVTM010000253.1 GCA_019136785.1 Chloroflexota bacterium
GGTGAATTCAGGGCGGTTTTTGTTGCTGCTTTTCGTATTGCTCGCGTGCCCATTACCAATGCGCAGTACGATTTGTTTGTGCGGGCGACGAATCATCCTCCGCCAGACCATTGGGAAGAGGGACGGCCCCCCAAAGAGCTAAATAGCCATCCGGTGGTATATGTTTCGTGGCATGACGCGGTTGCCTATTGTGACTGGTTAAGCCAGATAACAGGCAAGAAGGTTGCGCTGCCTACAGAGGAACAATGGGAAAAGGCTGCGCGCGGCGATCAGGATAGGCGCGCTTATCCCTGGGGAGATGTGTTTGAGAAAATGCGATGTAATACGTGGGAACTGGGTATTCGTGGCACAACGCCTGTTGGGATTTTCCCAACCGGCGCCAGCCCGTATGGCGTGCCAGATATGTCTGGCAATGTGTGGGAATGGACGCAAACCCGGCGGGACGATGGCAACTATTGGCTTCGTGGCGGCTCGTGGAGCAACCTTGCGGACCTCGCGCGCGTGTCCTCCCGCGTCGGGTACGTCCCGGGCAACTCGTTCGACGTTCTCGGGTTTCGGGTCGCCGCCCCCTCTGGTTCTGGCAACTGATTGCTGGCTGCTGGATTCTGAATCGGGGGTGTGGGGGTGTCCCCCACCGCCTGAACGCGCTTGCGCGTCGCGCAAATTTTGGGAAAAATGAAGGTATGAAAACCTATCGCCATCTCTACCAACAGGTTTGCGACTGGTATAATGTAGCCGATGCTTACCGCCGCGCCCGCAAAGGCAAGCGCAGCAAGCCGGCGGCAGCCATGTTTGAATACGATCAGGAAGAGAACTTGATTACGCTGCACGGCGAACTGGCAGCCAAAACGTACCAACCCGGGCCCTACCATTCCTTTTACATCCATGAACCGAAGCGCCGCCTGATTTCGGCGGCTCCTTTTCGGGATCGGGTGGTGCATCATGCGTTGTGTAACGTCATCGAACCGATCTTTGAACGCAGTTTTGTTGACGACTCTTACGCCAACCGCGTGGGCAAAGGGACGCATCGCGCCCTGGATCGCTGCCAGCAGTACGCGCGTCGCTTCGGCTACGTGCTGCAAATTGACGTGCAGCAGTTCTTTCCCGCCATTGACCACGCCATCCTGCGCGCCATTCTGGCGGGTAAAATTCACGACGACGACGTCATGTGGCTGATTGACCAGATTTTGAGCAGCGGCGTCGGCGTCTTGAGCGAGCAGTATACCATGCGCTGGTTTGATGGCGACAATCTGCTGGCGGCTTTGCGCCCGCGCGGGCTGCCAATTGGCAATTTGACCAGCCAGTTTTGGGCGAACTGCTTCCTCAACGATTTTGATCACTTCGTCAAGCGGGAACTGAAATGCCGCGGTTACGTGCGTTACGTGGATGACGCGCTGCTGTTTGCCGACGACAAAGCAACGTTGCACGATTGGCGCGACGCCTGTGTGCAGAAGCTGGCGGCGCTGCGCCTGACGCTGCATCCAGGCGCGCACCCGCGCCCGGTGACGGAAGGGATTCCATTCCTGGGGTTTGTCGTCTACCCCACGCACCGGCTGGTTAAACGGCGCAAGGTGGTGCATTATAAGCGGCGTTTGAAGGCGTTGGTCGCTGCATACCATAATGGAGAAGCGGATCAACAACAGGTGCAGGCTTCGGTGCGCGGCTGGATCAATCACGTGCGCTATGGCGATACCTGGGGCTTGCGCCAGGCGATCTTGCAAGATGTGGTGTTGTAGATGAAGCAGCAGTCGCCCATTTTCGTTAAGACCTACGATATGCTGTTGTGGCTGCTGCCTTGCACGACGAAGTTTCCACGGGAACATCGCTTTGTGCTGGCGAAGGCGGTGCAAGAGACGGCGCTGCATTTTCAGGAGGAGTTGATTGAGGCTGGACTGTGGCAAGGGAAGGCGCGGGAACGCGCCTTAGCCAGCGCCGACGTCACGCTGACGCGGCTGCGCTTTTATTTGCGCCTGTGCCACGATTTGAAGTTGATTACGCCCAAACAATACCGGCACGTGTCGGAAATGGTCGCCGAGATTGGGCGTTTGCTTGGCGGTTGGCGACAAAGTTTGTCTGGTTAGTTGCTGTTCGTATAGACTGGAGCAGTCTTCTGGAGAGTTAAAGAAATAATCAGGTAAACGGCGGTGAAGACACCGCCAAGAGTAGACCCCCATCCCCCAACCCCCTTCCCCCTAAAGGGGGAAGGGGGCTTTTCGGAGAGGACGAGGGGCGCGCAGCGCCCCTCGCCCTCCATTACCCCTCTCCTGGCAATGGTCGCGCGATTAGCCGATTATTTTCTCAATGTCCAACAAGACTGCTCCAGTTTGGGAGGTGTATACCCCTGGACGTTTCCAGGCTCAAGCCTGATAACGTAGGGACAGGTCAACAGGTGGCTTCGTGGCGGCTCGTGGAACAACAATGCGAACAACGCGCGCGTGTCCTCCCGCGACGGGAACGACCCGGACAACTCGAACAACAATATCGGGTTTCGGGTCGCCGCCCACGACTTTCGCATACTGGCTGGCAATGTCTGGCGTGGTCATAGACGCCAGCCGAGGCTGGTATCCTGTCCAGACAGGCTGGCTGTCCGTAAGGCGGTCAGAATCCAGAAAGACGGCGTGATCTGTTCCTGGCCGAATCGCTTACCCCGGTTCGGGCGCATACCAAATGGCCTTGCCGCCTGTGGTAGCCGGAAACGGCGACGCTTGCGGCAAAGCCAGCCACTTCGTAGGGCGGGTTGGCGACCCGCCCATCTTATTGAAAAACAGGCTCACGCGAAGACGCGGAGGGCGCGGAGGGAAATGTAGGACAAACTGTTAGTTTGTCCGCGCAAACTGACAGTTTGCGCTACAAATTTCCGTCACAGGACGTATGCAATACAGGGCGTATGCAATACGCCCCTACGGGGGGCGTTGGGTGGTAGGGGCGTATGGCATACGCCCATCTAAAGATCCCATGAAGAAAACGCAGTTGCTAGTAGCCACGCATAATCGGGGGAAGGCGGCGGAGTTTGCGGATATGTTGGCGGCGTTGGCGGTGGATTGGTTGACGCTGGATGACGTGGGTATTACGTTTGAAGTGGCGGAAACGGGGGCGACGCTGGCGGAGAATGCCACGCTGAAGGCGACAGCTTATGCGCGAGCCAGCGGGTTGTTGACGCTGGCAGATGATACGGGGTTGTTTGTGGATGCGCTGGATGGGGCGCCGGGGATTTATCCGGCGCGGTATGGGGGCCCGGGGCTGACGCCGGGGCAGCGGGTGGAGCGGCTGTTGGGGCAGCTTGCGGGTGTGCCCTGGGAGGCGCGCACGGCGCGGTTTCGCTGCGCAATTGCCCTGGCGCGTCCGGCGGGGGTGGTGGGGGTCGTAGAAGGGGTGTGCGAGGGGGTTATTGCCGAGGGGGCTGTGGGCCAGCATGGGTTTGGCTATGATCCCGTCTTTTATGTGCCTGCTTTGGGGCGGACGCTGGCGGAGATGGCGCCGGGGGAAAAGCATCAGATCAGCCATCGGGGGCGGGCGATTCGGGCGTTGGCGCCGCTGCTGCGGGAGGCGCTGGGGGAGGGGGAAGAGAATAATTAATTGGTGAATTGGTGAATTTGTGAATGGTTAATGGGGGCGGTATGCGGCTATGTTGTTTCGTGGAGAAAGGCGGTGATGGCGGCGGCGGCGGGGGCGGGGTGGGCGAGGAGGAGCATGTGGCCGGCGGGGGGGAGGGTGACCAGGCGGGCGTGAGGGATTTGGGCAGCCAGGTATTGGCTGTATTTCAGGGGGGTAAGGGGGTCGGCGTCGCTGCCGAGGACGAGGGTGGGAAGCTGAATTTGCCCCAGTTGGTCGCGGATGTCAAAGTCATTACAAGCCTGGAAGTCGCCCAGGGCGACGGCGGGGTCTATCGCCAGCAGTCTCTCTTTGCTGCGCTGCACGATGGCGGGAGGCGCGCCGGGCTGCCAGAAGGCGTTAGCCAGCAAGCCGGCGACGGCGTCGTAGTCGTTGAGGATGCCATCCAGGATGGCGGGGGCGACGCGCAGGCGGGCGCCTGTGCCGGCTAATATTATGCCGGCAATGGCGGGGGAAGGGTTGAGCGCCAGGGTCATGGCGATAGCGCCGCCCATCGAGTGACCGGCCAGGACGACGCGGGATAGCTGGCGTTCGGCGATGAAGGCGGCGACGATGGCGGCGTAATCGGCTGCGCTGTGGCAGCCTGGCGGCGCGGAACGGCCATGGCCGGGCAGGTCGAGGGCGTAGACGGCGGCGGCGGGCAAGCGGCGGATTTGGGCGGGCCAGTCCAGGTGCGTGCCGGCAGCGCCGTGGATGAGGATCAGGTTCAGGGGGTCAGGGTGGGCGGAGCGGTGCAGGGCGTAGAAGAAGGGGCGGTCGTTCAAGGTGATGGTGGGCATGGGTTCCTCGTGAATGGCAGGTTGGCAGCACGCTGATGACGCTGATGGCGCGCAGATGGGATGGATTTTTTTTAGATGCCGGCGTTTGGGGTGTAACTGTAGCTGAATTGGGATTTTGCGCCAGCGGGGGGGGCGTAGGGAAAGCGTTGTTTGCTCCTTCTGGGGGGCGGTTTTACAATCTGGTCAGACGTTCAACTTCTTTGGAGAAGTTGAACGTCTAAAAGGCTCAGGATTCGGAATGACCGTTCATTGCCAGACCAGGTTGAGTGGGATTCCTCAGGCTATCGCCTTCGGAATGACACGGCTGTCGCCGTGGGAATGACAAGGGAGAAATTGGTATGAGCACGTTTGTGATTGAGGGGGGGCAGCGGTTGCAGGGGACGATTACGGCGAGTGGGAATAAGAATGCGGCGATTAAGCTGCTGCCGGCATGTTTGCTGACAGATGAACCGGTGACGCTGCATAATATACCGGATATTGCCGACGTGCGGGTGGCGCTGGCGATTTTGGGCGACCTGGGGGCGGAGGTGACGCAGGTGGGGCCCAATAGCTGGCGCATTCACGCGGCGGAGGTGCGCAAGAGCGAACTGTCGCGGAAACTGGCAGGGCAGTCGCGGGCATCGTTTGTGTTTTCGGGGCCGATGCTGGCGCGGTTGGGGGCGGTGACGCTGCCGCTGCCGGGGGGGGACGTGATTGGCGGGCGACCGCTGGACACGCATATGCAGGGCTTGCAGGCGTTGGGCGTGGAACTGGATTTGCAGGCGGGCGGACTGTTCGCCCTGCGCACGAAAGGGCTGCATGGGGCGGGGTATTTGCTGCAAGAGCAAGCCAGCGTGACGGCGACGGAAAACACGTTAATGGCGGCGGTGTTGGCCAGGGGGGAGACGATTATTGACAATGCGGCGTCGGAGCCGCACGTGCAGGATTTGTGCCGTTTCCTGAACCAGTTGGGGGCGCGGATTGCGGGGG
>JAGVTM010000192.1 GCA_019136785.1 Chloroflexota bacterium
CTGCACGCCCAACAGATGGCTGGCTACCGCCGTGGCCATCTCCCACATAAAAAACTGCCCCCCAAAATCATATTTGTCCGCCAGCGTGAAGCGCACCCCGGGCTGCCCGGCGGCAGCCAGCGCTTCCAGAGCAGCCACATGACTGCTGTCGCTGGCAAGCTGTAAATGGATAAAGAGGCGATCTTCCCCATAAACAGAGGGGCCCCCCACCGTCTCCCCCACCACAGGCAAAATGCCTTTGCCATCTTTGCCCGTGCTTTCGGCCACAAGCTGCTCCACCCAATCGCCAAAACTGGCTACAGCCGCCGACGTTACCAGGGTCATCTTGTCCCGCCCCAACCGGGCGGCCTGCGCCATGACGGTTCCCAACCACACGCCCTGATTGGCGTGGCCTGACTGCATATTGTTGGCCATCATGTCGCGGGCGCGCGGCAAGAGCACAGGAAGCTGGACGCCTACCAGCGCTGCCGGCACTAAGCCAAAATAAGACAGCGCTGAATACCGCCCGCCAATGTTGGGGTCATTCTCAAACGTGGCGCGGAAGGCAAACTCTCTGGCTATCTGCACCAGTTTGCTGCCAGGATCGGTGATGGCCACAAAATGCGCCCCGGCAGCTTCTGCTCCCAGGCTGGCTGCCGTCCAGTTATAGAAGTACTTAAAAAAGGAGAGCGTTTCCACCGTCGTGCCTGATTTGGTGGAGACAATGAACAGGGTGCGCGCCGGGTTCAGGCGCTCGCTCAGGGCGCGCACCGCGTCAGCATCGGTGCTGTCCAATACAGTCAAATCCAGGCAGCCTGGAGCCACGCCAAAGGTGAGCCGGAAGACTTCCGGCGCCAGGCTGGAACCGCCCATACCCAACAGCACCGCGTCCGTATAGCCATCAGCCTGCACGCCGGCGACGAACGCTTCTACGGCATGCAAATCAGCGGCCAGGCGATCGGCAATATCCAGCCAGCCCAACCGGTTGCTGATTTCCGTCGGGTCATCTTGCCAGACGGTGTGGTCGTGCGCCCAGATACGGCGCACAATGTGGTGATCGGTAAGTTGCTGCGCTGCCTGGTCAACCGCCGCTTGCAGCGCGCCCAGGCGCACAAAAGTCAAAGGGGTCGTTTGCTCATTCATGATGACATGCCTCTCCGTGATCGTCAAACAGTCTGGTCCAGCAGCAGACCAAGTTGGGTAGTCATTTGCAGCAATTTCTGCCAATCGGTGACGACGACTGCCAGGTCGCCCAGGCTCTCGCCTAGATAGGGCTGCGTCTTGGGGTTGGCGCGCAGCTTGTCCAAAATGTCCGGCTGGCTGGCACGCAAGACAACAACCTGTTCCAGGCGCGCCTCCGTGCCATTGTCCCGCCACCGTTCGACAGCCCGCTTCAAGCCGGGCGGCAAATCGCGCCCACTGGCTTTGACCAGGAACTCAATGACGCGGGCCGGGGCAATGCCCTGATTTTGCGCCTCTTGCAGCGAGGCTGGCGTCAGGCGATACATATAGGGTTGATCGGGGCCGCTGACAGGCTGCGCCTCAGCCACTCGCGCCACTTGAAACCGTTCATAACGGTTGGCCATTTGCGGAACCAACAGGGTTCCCTCGGGCATCACCAATAACGGTACGGGGCGCTCCGCTGCCGGCAGTTGGGTCAGCGGCAGTTGCTTTAGCCAGGCCACCATGCGTTCCGTCAGGCGAAACAGCCCTGTCTCTGGAGCAATATCACACAACCCCAGCCAATGCAGGGGCCCATTCAACAAGAAAGCCAGCAGCCGCCCCTCAACCTGATCCCAGCTATCGAAACCCGTGAGGTACTCGTTTGTGGACAGGTCACGAATGTACCAGGTATCGTAATTACCATCCAGACGCTGGAAATCAGGCGTGTGCGCCTTAATCGCGCCCACCACGTCCGCTAAACTGAACCAGTCGCTGCTGTGCGGCAGCCCATCTAGCAGCGCGGTACGCGCCAGAATGGGGTCGTTTTCCCAGCCGCTGCCCTCACAAGCCAGGCCAGGCGTATGGCGCAGTTCATTCCAACTGCTGCTGCTCCAGGCTTCAGCCAGGTCGCGCAATTGACCCTCGCGCTCTTTTTGCAGCCAGGCCACGCCGGCCCGCGCCGGCTTAAAGCCGTTGTCCGTTTGCCGCAGCATCCCCATGTCCCAGGCTAACGTTAACAACAAGCTGCGGCGCTCCGGATCAGGGTCTAATAGGAAGGCATTCAGCCGATCCAGATTGTCTTCATGCAGCGGGATTGTCTGAGCGGCTGCCAGGATGGTGGTCAAGTCATCAACGGCATGGAGCGGCGCGGCCTTAACCGCCATAGCCGCATCGCGCAGCAAGGCAGGCAGCGGCGCGGTTGAGGGAGTGGGGGCAGGCAAAGATGATGTGGGAACAGCAGGTGCAGGCGAACCCGTAGATAGTTCAACCGCTTTAGCCGTTTTGGGCGGGGCAGGAGCGGCGGTGGTTCGTTTGGGTGGGGCCGGCGGCGGGGCAGGCGCGAATGGACGCGCCAGTTCGTCGGGGATGTAGTAATACTCCACCATGCCTTCAGGGGTTTTGTCGAAACCCCGATACAAAAAGCCGCGATACCACAACGCTTCCGCCGGGCTGGCGGGATCAAACCAGGGTTCTTCCTGCTCCAGCCGCCCTGGGCCCATCTGGCGCACTTCGCCAAATTTACGGCTGAAAACGGCTACAGGCAGCCGTCCCCCTTGCTGCGCCAGGGACAGAAACGCCTCGGCTTCCTCTGGCGGGAGATAGCTAACTTCTTCCGTCATATCCAATTGCGCCAGCGCCTGCGTTAACGCCGGGATACAGGCTGCCTTGTCCTCGCCGGACAGGTCTAATTCCCACCACTCGCCGATGACGCGCAGCACAATCAGTTCATGGTCAGCCAACGCCTGGGAAAGAGGGCGCATCGTTCAAGCTCCTTCGAAAATAGCGTATCGTAGGGCGGGTTGGCAACCCGCCCATGTTCCAATCCATGCGCTGTGTAAAATCCTACAATTCGTGAATGAAATCCTCATCCACGAGGGGCGCACATCAACTGATCAGGCGTATGGCTGCCGGCAGACACATTATCGTCACCCGGCGCACATTATCCTGGAGGCGGGCGAAGATTTCGCCGTCGGTGTGAATCGCCAGCGGCGCATCAGACTCCACCGTCACCTGGCGATGGCGCAGCATCTTGATATGGGGCGAGGTCACGTGCTTCCCTTTCATCACCTGCGGCAGCAAACCCAGGATGGTCAGCCGGCCCACCGGGTCTACCAGGCAGGTGTCCAGCAGCCCATCATCATGCCGCGCCGCAGGCGTAATCAGAAATCCGCCGCCTGTGCGCGGCCCCAGGCCAATCGTCATCATGATGGCCCGCTGTTGCATCACCTGATCGTCATAGCGGATTGTCAGTTGCGGGCGATCATAGTGCATCGCCAGCACGCGCAAGGTCGCCACCAGATAAGCCACAAAGCCATAAAAGCGGGTAATGGCGCTGGCTTCGATGGCTACAGCGGCATCAAACCCTATACCGATAGCATTGTCTACCACCAGCCGCCGCCCGCGATCATCCGTCAGCAGCGCCAGGTCAATGGGCTGTGGCGCGCCCGTAAAAATGCGCCGCAACGCCACCTGCGGGTCCGCCAGTGGCAAACCAAAAGCGTAAGCAAAATCATTGCCAGAACCAATGGGAATGACGCCCAACAAAGTGTCCTGGCGACCGCCGCTGACCAATCCGTTAATGATCTCGTGGACAGTGCCGTCGCCGCCCGCAGCCACAACCACGTCGCAACCAGCCGCCGCCGCCTGCTGCGCCAATTCGGCGGCGTGACCGGGGCGAGTCGTCGTTTCCAGGGTCAGACGTCCCAGCCCCTCGCCCCATTCCAACAGTTTGTCTTTGAGTTGTAGGGCGCGCCCACGGTCAGCGCGCGGATTAAGGATGATGTGTACGTGCATTGGTATCTTCAAGGATCGGCGAGAACGCGATCATGAGCAGCAGACGCAGCGGCGCACCGCCGCGTGGCGCAAGCGGGCGGAAATGCCGTTTCGACGCGAACGACCCCGCCAATCGCCACGAAACGTATTATAACCAGTGTGCCCACCGCAGGCGAAGCAGTGGGCGTGGGGCGCGGGGGTGCGGGCGCCAACCAGCGCGCCTGGTTATGACATAAGTCCTGTTGCCCCACCAGCAGCCGTCCTGTACCTTTGCTTTACACTCATGTGCAAACGTGTTATACTTTCGCCCAGATTATGTAATGTTATTTGGCATTTCTGCAAACAGCATTGGGGCGTCAGGCAAGCAGAAAATGGTGCAGACTTCCGACAACCAATCATTATTTGTACAGAGCGTGGCGCGGGTTGTATGCCGGCACAAACTACACCAGCCTGCCCTGATCTTGCTAGAAACGAGTCGCCCTCTGGCGCTGTTAGCCGCGCAGTGCGTCTGGCTGGCTCAACCCGTTCTGTCCTTATTTTACCCACGACACGCCATCGGCCAGTTTGCCCAGATGCTGGAAGACGGCGATGCGCTCAACCAGCTTATGGCTGAACTAGAAACGCAGGCACAAGAATGGAAAGCATAACGGCTCCTTCCGTGCTTCTAATCGCCCTTATCACTGGCCTGTTGATGCTGCTCCTGGCACGGCAGCAGCGGCGGCGTCCGGCCGAACTGCGCCCGCTGGAATTGCGCCCGCTGCGCGGCTATCGTTCGCTGCTCAATCAGGTGGGAAGGGCGGTGGAAAGTGGGAGGCAAATTCACGTCGGCCTGGGACGCGGCGGTCTACACCAACGCAGCAGCCCCGCCAGTCTGGCTGCCCTGACCACTCTGGATCATCTGGCAGCTAAATCCAGCGCCAGCACGGCTCCGCCTTTCGTGACCGTCAATGAAGGTACGCTGCTGCTGGCGGCGCAGGACAAAGTGCGCCAGGCGTATGACGCCGCCGGACGGATGGGCGAATTAGCCCCCACGCCCGCCCAGTTCATGGCGGACAGCCCCTATCCCTTTGTCTATGCCGCCGCCGCTAACGTCTTGATCCACAGCGAAAATGTAGGCAGCAACATTTTGCTGGGCCACTTTGGCCCGGAAATCGGCGTTTTAGCCGAGGCAGGCAGCCGGCGGCAGGTGGCTCAGATTGTAGGCAGCACTGATCTGGAAGCCGTTGCCCTGGCGGCAGCCATCACCGACAACGTGCTGGTGGGCGAAGAAATGCTGGCTGCCGGCGCGTATCTCGAAGGCAAACCTTCGCAAACTGCCAGCCTGCAGGCGCAAGATGTGCTGCGTTGGATCATTGTGCTGGCTATTCTGGTTAACAGTCTGATAAGGCTCTGGGGAGGTGGCGGCTGATGCAGCGTTGGGGGCAACAGGCAAACTGGCTG
>JAGVTM010000609.1 GCA_019136785.1 Chloroflexota bacterium
AAAACCGCCCCCTCGTGGGACAATACCCCCGCTGCCCAATAACCGCCTTTTTAGCCAGCGCCGTTGGGATTCCTCGTTTCACTCGGAATGACAATTGTCTGCCAGCGCCGTGGGGTCAGGGCGTATGCAATACGCCCCTACGGAATGGGATGCCCCGTAGGGCGGGTTGGCAACCCGCCCCTGACCAGGCACACTCAGGTGTCATTCCGAAGGCGATAGCCTGAGGAATCCCTACCCTCGCTGCCCGCCAATCGTCTTTTCTGCCAGCGCCGTTGGGATTCTTCGCTGCGAAGACTTCGCTCAGAATGACAGGTGTTGCCATTCCAAAGGGGCTGGAATAGCGGACAAACTGACAGTTTGTCCTACAGGGGGGCGTGGTATAATGGGCGGCAGTTCCTTGTGGGAGAGGCAATGACGGATGGGTTGAAAGCGGAAACGCTGCGGCAGATTTATACGACGCTGGAAAAGTGCGCGGCGGTGGGGTCGCAGGCGCGGCTGCGGGCGCTGTTTGTGGACAGCCGCATTGCGCAGTGGCGGGGCATTCTGCCCGAAGCGGACAACCTGAGCGAACGGGTGCATTTGCTGGTGGGGCGGCTGCTGGAGCGCGAGAACGCGCAGCGGCAGAGTGCGCTGGCTCTATTTTTGTGGGTGGCGAGCGACGACGGCGAAACCTGGCCCGAACAGCGGCAGACGCTGCGCCGCGCGGCGCAGGCAGTGAGCGAAGAATTGGGGCTGCCGCCGCTCAACCTGCCCTCCATTCCATCCGTTGCGCCCACGCTTTCCCCCTCGACCTTTTCCCCTCCCCCGACAGCCCATACACCCCCCACTTACCTGGATTTTGAGCTAGAGATTAGCGCGGGCGCGGGCCGGCTGTACCCGGTGGCAGCGCGGTCAACGGCAGGGGAAGCGCGGGAGACGATGCGTTTCCCGTATGACGAACTGCAACTGGAAAGCCGGCTGGATAAGCTGCAAATAGCCTTGCTGCAAGCGGGGGGCCCGCGCCGTCGTCGCGCCCTGACGCCGGAGGAGAAAACGGTGCAGGAGTTTGGGCAGGCGCTGTTCCGCGCCCTGTTTGCCGGCGAACTGCTCAGCGCCTACCGCGCCAGCCTGGCGGCGGCGCGGCGGCAGGGTAAAGGGCTGCGGCTGCAACTGCGCATTGCCGACGCCGAACTGGCAGCCCTGCCCTGGGAGTTTTTGTACGACCCGGCGGCCGCCAACTACTTGTGCCTGTCCACGCAAACGCCCATCATCCGTTACCTGGAACTGCCGCAGCCCGTGCGCCCGCTGGAAGTGCCGCCGCCGCTGCGTATTTTGGGCATGATTGCCAGCCCGGCCGGGCTGCCGCCGCTGGACGTGGCGCGGGAAAAAGAGCGGCTGATGCAGGCCACGCAAACGCTGCGGGAAGCCGGGCAGGTGGAAGTGACCTGGCTGGCAGGGCAGACGTGGCGGGATTTGCGGCGGGAAATGCGGCGGGGCCCCTGGCACGTCTTCCACTTTAGCGGGCATGGCGGTTTTGACGAAAATCGAGAGGAAGGGGTGCTGGCTTTAGCCAGCGAACAGGGCGGCGAGCGGCGGTTGTACGCCAGCGACCTGGCGCTGCTGCTGGCTGACCACGCGCCGCTGCGGCTGGCGGTATTGAACGCCTGCGAAGGGGGGCGCGGCAGCCGGCGCGACCTGTTTGCCAGCACGGCGGCGACGCTGACGCAGCGGGGGATTCCCGCCGTGCTCTCCATGCAGTACCCCATTGCCGATTGGGCGGCAATTGAGCTGGCGCGCTCGTTTTATGAGGCGCTGGTGGATAACCAGCCGGTGGATGCGGCGGTGGCGGAAGCGCGTAAAGGGATTTTCCTGGCGCAGCGGGGCAACCTGGAGTGGGGCATTCCCGTACTGCACATGCGCAGCCCGGATGGGCAGTTGTTCCAGGTAGCGGCGACGCCGCCCGCGCTGGAAACGGAGAAACCGGCAACGCCGCCCCCGTTGTGGGAACGAAGGAGCGAGGCGACGCCAGAAGAGTCGCCACAGGCAGACACAAGAGCAATCGTTGCGCCGCCAACGGGTGAAACAACGCCGCCAGCGGCAAGAACAACCACAGAGGCGGCGCCGCCGGATATTGCGCCGGCGCCAGAATTGAGAACGACAGCGCCAGCAGGGAAGCCAGCCGTGCAGACGCCTGCGCCAGCGACGCCAGATGGCGCGCCGCCAGGGGAGAAAAGGATACCCGCACGAAAACGAACAAAACAACCTGCCTTGTGGCAGATAGCGGCGCAGTGGTGGTTGTCCTTGCCCGTGGCCGGGCGGCGGGCACTGGCAGGCGTAGGCGGGGTAGGTTTGTTTGTCTGGCTGGCGTTTGCTCTGGCCAACGCCACCCCGCCCACCCCGACCATAACGCCGCAGGCTACCAGGGAAACTGTAGAAGCCATTGCCGCGCCGCCGTCTACCGCCACGCCGACGCCTTCTCTCACCCCTCCGCCAACGTTGGGTATTGGTTCGATGATGACTTCAGCGGTGGATGGGATGGCGCAGATGTATGTCCCGGCAGGGCCCTTCACCATGGGCAGCGACAATGGCGGCAGCGACGAACAGCCTGTACGCACAGTCACCCTGGATGCCTTCTGGATAGACCAGACAGAAGTGACCAACGACCAGTTTGCCCAATTTGTGGCTGCCACGAGTTACGAGACCATTGCCGAAGAAGAAGGCGGGGGGTACACTTACACTTCTGCTGGCTATGGCTATACGAATGGGGCTGACTGGCAACATCCACAAGGACCGGGCAGCAGCCTGGATGGGCTGGGCGATCATCCAGCGGTGTTGGTTTCCTGGCATGACGCCGCCGCCTACTGCGAATGGGCGGGGCGCCGCCTGCCCACAGAAGCCGAATGGGAAAAAGCGGCGCGAGGCACGGATGAACGCATCTACCCCTGGGGAAATCAGCTTGATGGCAACCGCGTCAACTTTTGCGATAGCAACTGTCCGTTTGATTGGAAGGACGACAGTATAGACGATGGCTACCAGTTCACTGCGCCTGTGGGCAGCTACCCCACTGGCGCCAGCCCGTATGGGGCGCTGGATATGGCGGGCAATGTGTGGGAATGGACGCTCAGCCTGTATGAGGCGTATCCTTACAATGCCGGCGACGGGCGGGAAGACCTGAATGGAACAAATGTTCGGGCGCTTCGCGGCGGGTCGTGGTACGACCTCGCCGACAGCATCCGCGCCGCCTACCGCGGCAACCTCGCGCCCGCGGACCGTAACAGCAATTTGGGGTTCCGGTGCGCCCAGGAGTAGCTTTCTCCCCCTTAAGATTTCTGATTTCTGGATTCTGTTTTCTGATTGGGGGGCTCGGGGGGTGTCCCCCCGATCGCGTAAAATTTTTGGATCTGATAGATTGGTTCAATCTTCCAGATTGAACCAATCTAATCCATCATCTTACGTTTGACGGAACAGTGTTCTGCTAAATATGCCAAAATCGTACGGCAATCTTCTCCCTCAAATTGCATCCTTCAGCAACCTGCTAGTTGCTTACGAACGGGCCAGGAAAGGCAAACAGGAAACAGGCGATATGCACGCCTTCAGTTTCATGTTGGAAGATAATCTCTGGCGGCTACACGAAGAATTGAGCGACGGCAGCTACCGTCCTGGGCCGTATCGCAGTTTTTACATCTACGAACCGAAAAAACGCAAAATCAGCGCCGCGCCGTTTCGAGACCGCGTGGTGCACCATGCGCTGTGCCGCGTCATCCAACCCCTGTTTGAGCGTAAATTCATCTACGACAGCTACGCTAACCGGACGGGCAAAGGCACCCACGCCGCGCTGGATCGAGCGCACAGCTTTGTCAAACGATACCCATACGTGCTGAAAGCGGACATCCTCAAATTCTTCCCCAGCGTAGACCACGCTATCTTGCTACAAACCCTGGGCAAAACGATTCGCTGCCAGCCTACGATGGCTTTGTGCCAGCAAATCATTCACAGCGGCAAGGACATCCTGTCCGACGAATACCCGATGCAATGGTTTCCGGGCGACACGCTGCTGACGCCCCTGGAACGGGTGCGGGGGCTGCCCATTGGCAACCTGACCAGCCAGTTTTGGGCTAACGTCCTGCTCAACGAACTGGATCATTTCGTCAAAGAAAATGTGCGGGCGCCGGGATACGTGCGTTACGTGGATGATTTTCTGCTCTTTGGGCAGGAGAAGGCGGCCCTGTGGCAGTTGCACCAGCAAATTGCCGATTACCTGGCCGGGCTGCGGCTGACGCTGCATCCCCGTAAATGTCACGTGATGCCCACCAGCCAGGGCGTGCCCTTCCTCGGTTTCCGGCTGTTCCCCACGCACCGCCGGCTTTTAGGCGACAGTTTGCGGCGAGCGCGCCAGCGGCTGCGCTGGCAGCGACAAGCCATGGCCAATGGCGAACTGCCGCCGGAAGCGCTGCGCCGCTCGCTGGCCAGTTGGATCGGTCATGCGCAGCACGGGGATACCTACTATTTACGCTATTTGCTCTTGAGCAAAGTGACCTGGCGTATAGGCCAGCCCATTAACCAGCCGGCGGCGACTGATGATGCAACAATCCCCTATTTTTGAGCGCGTAGAAAAGTTTCTGGATTGGCTGTTGCCTATTACGTCCCAATTCCCGAAGCATCATCGCTTTGGGCTGGCCCGCCGCACCGAAGACCGGGCCCTGGATTTCTACGAACAGATTGTGCGCGCCGCCAAAGCCGATAAACCAGGCCGTTATCTGTACGAAGCAGATGTGCAGCTCACGCAGTTGGGCTTTTACCTGAGGCGGTGCTATCATCTGCAATTGATTACTGCCCGTCAGTATGAGGAAGGCAGCCGCCGCATCGCGGAGTTAGGGCGATTGGTGGGCGGCTGGATAAAAAAGGCAGTCGGGGCCGGGTAACCGGTCTTTCTGTAGGGGGACAGGCGTTATGGCGCTTCGCGGCGGGTCGTGGAACAACAACGCCAACAACATCCGCGCCGCCAACCGCAACAACAACGCGCCCGCGAACCGTAACAACAATTTGGGGTTCCGGTGCGCCCAGCAGTCCTTGCCTCCTAACCGTGTCGCACGGTGCGCTGGCCGGCATATTACCCGCTCAGTAGGGGAGTTCTCCGAACGGCGGGTAATCAGAGCCAAATGGGAGAAAGTACTCCAGCCTGTTTCCCTGGTAAGGGGCAACCCTTGCCGAAGATAAAGGCGGCTGCTCCGGCTGGTAGGTAAACCGAAGGTCGGAGCAGCCGCACTTCATATGCGAGGGGTAGCGACATACTTGAATGGACAATACAGGGCGTATGCTTACGCTACAAATCCAAGACCGCGCGTTGGAAAAAGAAGTGAATGATCTCTTGCAG
>JAGVTM010000133.1 GCA_019136785.1 Chloroflexota bacterium
CAAGCGAGTTGATAGCCTGTTTCGCCGTCTGTGGCTTGACCTGAATGGGTATCGGCACTTTTTTGCCTGACCCCCATATATGCTGTCAACCCCATGAGATCCCAAAGAACCGAAAAATGTAGCGGTCCATCTACCAAAAGTATAACAAAAAAAGTCAGGTGCCTAGCCTGACTTCTTGCCGCCAATCGGTTACACACAACAGTCTAACGCCGCACTCACCTTGCACCCGCGGTAGCCGCCCGCCTGCGCCTGAGGGAGCACGGCGTTCGGTTGGCGACGTCAGCGTCCGACCGAACGTTTGAGTTCAGGGGCCACCGGAGCCTGAGGGTCGGAGGGAACCGGCAGGCGCAGTTTGCCGGCGGACTCATGGAACGAGAGGTCAGGCCTCAGAGGTAACCGCTCCACGAATGATTTTCCAAGCATCCTTGTAGGGGGACATCTCCGACGCTGACACATTGACAGCCATGTTGCCCAACTTGCGCACGCCACCGTTCTTAAGTGGGCGGTCATAGTCGCGCTTCACTGCGGCCCGATAAAGACGATTAGCCTCTGCTCTGGGCACAACATAAAAGGTGAGGTGTTGAAAGTCGAGTTCACCATTGTGTTCGTGGGTGTTCCCAACCTTTCTATCCAGGTTCACGAAGACTACGAAATCTGAAACGAATTTGTCTTCGGTAAGTTCATGCTCTCCGCTGCATTGGGTCATGTACACCCATTCGCCGGACGGACTGTAGCCAGTCTTCACCTGGATTAGAAGTTTCTTGGTGGGGTCGGCGGTATCAACGATCAGATCGCTACCCGCGAAATTGGCTCGCAGACCAGCGGTGTTGTATGCAGGAATGCCATACATCCAGCACTTCGCAGTAACTGCGGCTTCCCCGATCTTTCCATGAGATTGAGTCTTTCGACAAGCCATATGCGAAACCATGAGCTGCTGATGCCCCTAACGCCGCGCTTACCTTGTCCCATTCCGGTAGGGTGGGGTGCAGACGGGCAGCTACCGCCGCCCGCCTGTACCTGAGGGAGTGCGGCGTTTGGTTGGCGGCGTCAGCATTGAAAGTTGCACAAACAGCCCATATTAGCCGCTTGCGAGCCAAGCAGAGTAAGCTGGTTGCCGTGCGTGGTCAGGTAGCCCACCTTCCGTTTACGGTACGTTCCGCTTCTCTATATAGTGGACACCCTCAAGGCCTTCGAAGTGTTCATCTGCGGTCGAGATCGCGATCAACGCTCGTATCAATCCCTTTGAGAAAGCCTCGGGCCTGTTTGGCGTCCATTATTGGTACCAGTTCGATCCGATTATGGTAGAGGATAACCTGTACCTTCTGACCGGGTTTCAGCCCCAACGCACGACGGAACTTCAGTGGGATCACGATCTGGTATTCAGGTGAGACAGTCACGACTTCCATAGCAATTTCCTGATTGATCGCAATGCCGTAACACGCTCACGATTGTACGGACAATGAGAGGAGTGTCAACCGCGACGAAAACCTGAAAATGCCTCGCTCTCGCCCAATCCATGATGCCGAATAGTCGCGACAAATATAGGGCAGAAAGGGGGTGTAGACAGAAAAGCCGCCTGGTGTGCATGCAACGATGCGGCGTAAAAAGTTATGGCAGCACCGTCACGTCATACGGCAGGGTGGGGACGATTTCGCGGTTGCTGCGGAATTCCTGGACGTAGCCGACGACTCGCACCCGCGTGCCGGGCGTGCCCAATGCCTGGTTGTTGGCAATACGCTCCAGGGTGTTGTTCCAGATGAAAACCAGGATTTCGCCGCTGTCGTCGGCGACGAACAGCCTGGCGCCGCTGTTGGTTCCTTCGACGCGGCTGATCTGCCCCATTATAGTGACGCGCTGTCCCATGTAGTCGCCCAGGCTGCCAATGGCTTGTACGGCTGGTTGGCCGCCAGGGGCGGTAACTTTGACGTCGCCGCCAAAGTCGGGTTCGACCTGCCACTCGCCTTCAAATTGACCCGCCAGCCCGCGCGCCGTGACTGTCGCCCCCAGATTGAGGATGGGGGCGTCCCAGCAATCGTCGTAAACGTTGCTCCACATGAGCAAGGTGACCTGCCCCGTGCCGTCGCTGAGGGTGAATTTGTAGCCGCCGGCGAAGCTGGCAGTGGCAACAACCTGACCGGACACGGTGACTTCGCTGCCCAAAAGATTGGGGATTTCGCCAATGGGCGAGACCGGCGGGGTTGTGGGCAGAGGGACAGGCGTGTTAGTGGCGGTTTCGGTGGGCGTAGGGAGCGGCGTAGGGGTGTGCGTGGTGGTGGGCGTTGGCGTGGCGGATGGCGTAGTGGTGGGCGCGAGGGTAGCGGTGGGGGATGGCAGCGGGGTATTGGTGTTTGTGACGGTGGGGGCGGGCGTCGCGGTGGCGGCGGCAACACCGCGGGTGGCGGGGGCAACCGCTATTTGGGTCGGGAGGGCCGCTGTAGGCGTGGCCGGAGCAGCCGCAGCGCAAGATGATAGGAGAAAAGCCAGTGCAACCAGGATGAACAGGGTCATTTTTGGTTGGTTTTGCCAGGACTGCATGATACCCTCCTCCGAAAATAGTGGTCAGTGAAAAGTGGACAGTGGTTAGAAAGTTCGCGGTCTTTTTGATAATTAGCTGGCGACAATCTCTTGAAAAGCAGCCAGTTATTTTTAGCGCCTTGTCAGGGTTGGACGTGCAGACTACCTAGAATGAAGCGGTCGCCAATGAGGTTCCCCCCATTATCCGCCATATGCAGCCGCCGTCCACTGGTCATTTCGTATAATCCCACTTCAATATAATATTCGCCAGTGGTTAAATCCGTAGGGATCTGCAAATTGTATGGGTCTAGCAGCCGCTGGTCCGGCAACCATTTGGGAATCCACAGGTAGGTGGGGGCTGCGCCGCCCAAGGGGGTGTAGTCGAGGGCGACCAGGGGGTGGTTGGCGGCGTCAATCAGGTGTACAAAGACGGTATAGCTTTCCGCAGCAAGCGCCAGGCACTCCCATTGCAGCGTCAAATGCACCGTCTCCCCTGGCTGGACGGTTAATGGTTCTATCCAGGGCGCCTGGCGTCGCTCTATGCCCGCGCGCGCTGCTGCCGATGCCAGTCCTACGCGCTGCCGAAAGTTGCCCAGCAGGTGCGAGGCGGCTGCGGGGTATGGTTGGGCGGCGACGGTAAGGCTGCCTAACGTCACGGTTGGGCCGGTGATGTCTGTGATTAAGTTGTGCATGGCGGCAGTGATGGGGTAAGCGCCACTGCTCACCGTATGCGGCAAAGCAAAATCAAATCGCTCTACAATCACCTCGCCTGCCTGCCACAATGGCGTGATTAGATGGCTGTCGGTGGTGAACGTGTATGTCAGACCGCCCACTTGCAGCACAGGCACAAAATAGTCAGTTGTTGTGATGGATGTACGCATGGCCAGCGATAACGGGATGTAATCGCCGGCGGTTACCTCACGCTGCGGCAGTTCGTAGCCAATGATGGCGATGGGTTCGTCGCTGTGGGGCAGCGGCGTTAGCGTTGAGGGGATGCTGTCGTTGCCGGGTTCGACCACCTGGTAAAACGACCCGACCGGACGCAGACGGAAGCCAGCGTCCACCACGTCGCGGCGATAGCCGCTGAGGTAAACGGGCCCGCCGGGCAGGTAATCAAAAACGCTCTCCACCCAGGGGCGAGCCGTGGAGACAAATTCGGGGCGCACGTCTGCGGCGTCGGGCCAGCGCTCTTGTACAAAACGGGTATACCACAGCGGCGTCATATGTTCCCAATCATTTAGCAGGACGGCGCGCTGGTCGCTGCCGGCAAACTGGTCAAACACCGCCTGTACGTAAGCGTCGCCATCATTGTAGTTAGCCAGCGAGAGTCGGGGCAAATTACGGACAATTTGCAGCGCCGGGCCCAATAACATCAACCCGCCAGCCAGCAGCAGCAGCGGGCGCGCGCTGGTAAAGCGCACCCGCGCCTGAACCAGGCGCAGCAGCGCGTACAAGCCAATGCCGCTCAGTAATCCCACTGCCAGGAATGGTCCCAGCAGATAAGCCATCACATCTTGCACGGTGTTGATGACAAACAGGTAGTTGCCCAGGAAAGCCAGGCCATAAAGCAGGAGTAACGGCTGGCGAGCACGGCGGCGGGCCAGCCAGCCCACGCCGACCAAAGCCAGCGTGATGGTAGGCAGCCCATACTGCAAGCGCAGCAGCGACCAGAACACCAGCGCCCGATCCGCCTGATCTGCCAGGCCAAAGTGGAACAGGTTGACGCGCAAACCACGCGCCAGAACCACGTTCAGGAAGCCATCCAGCGTGTTCATATCGTGGGGCCCAAAAACAGGCTGCATGGGGCTGCGCAGGGGAAAGTAGAGCCAGACGCTTAACCCCAACAAGGCAAAGGCAGCCATTTTGAGCCAGACGCGCCCTGGGCGCAGCAGGCGCGGGCGCGTCCACAAAATGAAGCCAGCGTAAGCGGGGAAGGCAAAAACGGTGAGGGGGTGGTGGGTCACGCCCAGACCCGCCGCCAGGCAGAAGGCGTAGAAATAGCCGTCTCGCCCGCTGGCCCACCAGCGCGTCAGCAGGAAGAGGTTGGCGGCTAGAAAGGCGGCGGTGATGATGTGTGGATTGGCGTGGATAGCGTGCTGCCAGAAGTTGGCGGCAACGCCAGCACCCAGGGCCGCAAAAAGGGCGGCGGCGGGGGCAAAGAAGCGGGTAACAGGGTCGGGTAGGGGCGTGAATCTGGCGGCGACGGTAGTAACCAGGCCGTAGAGGGCGGCAGCGGCTGTTGTGGCGGAGACTGCCGACAGCAGATGCATCCGCCAGGGAATTTCGCCAAACGGGATGAGCGTCTGGAACAACTTGCCCATCAGGGTGATAAAAGCGTAGCCAGGTGGATGGGCGATGCCCAGCACATTCGCCACAAAGGTGTATTCAGTTGGGTCGCCCAATACCAGTCCGCGTGCCAGGGTCAGACCATATAGCAGCGGCAGCAGCAGCAGGATAAGGCCAGGAAACCAGGGAGAATGGAGCCAACGGGGCATAACGACCTATGCCAACAACTGATTGTAAATTGCCAGCGTTTCCTGCGCCGCGCGCGTCCAGCTAAACTGCTGCGCCTGCAGCAGCCCGGCGCGGCGGCGGTGCTGGTATTCACCGGAGTCAGTTAGCAGGCGACGGATAACGGCAGCCATTTCGTCCACATTAGTGGGGTCGAAGTAGGCGGCAGCCGCGCCGCCGACTTCAGGGTGGCTGCTGCTGTCGCTGGCGGCGACGACCTGACCGCAAGCCATGTGTTCCAGGATGGGTAAGCCAAACCCTTCGTACAAACTAGGCTGGACAGCCAGCCGCGCCGCGGCAATGA
>JAGVTM010000006.1 GCA_019136785.1 Chloroflexota bacterium
AATTGGCGCGGTTGCCGCCAAATCCATGCGCATAAATGATGGTCGCGCCGTCTGCTTCTGGCTGCGGTGGAATGTACCACCCCGCCAGACTCAAGCCATCTTCGGTTTCCAGGGTGATATTTTGCCAGTTGGCTATGGCAAACTCCGCCGGCGTGCGCTGCGGATAAGAACGGTCGGGATGCACCAGGGCATTGGCCCGGCTTTGGGCAATGAGGAGGATAGCCAGGGTAGCCCCCAGCAGCAGCAGGACGACAGCTATGAAAGTCAGGAAGCGTTTTGACATAGGGTATCTTTATGCGCGGGGCGCACCGTTCGACAAGCTCACAGCGACGCCACGAGGGATGAAAATTTTAGCCACGAATTACACGAATTTTCACGAATTTTTTCTCTGCGTCCCCCGCGTCTCCGCATAAGCGGACTGCCGCGTGAGGCTATTTTCAAAGGCGCGGGCCGTTCTGCCGGCAGCAACCGCAGGCATTATGCCCACTTAATCACATTGGCGCAAGCGGTGTTGACAATCGTCACTATCCTGGAACAACATCTCGATCTAAAATAGGTAGAAGGTCTTTTTGCCTGGAGCGGTTTGTTTTTCTTTGCCCGTTCTCTTCTACCGCCAGGAGCAGCCCGAAACGGCAACCACAAACAGGAGAGCGTGTCATGAACACCCAGAAACAACGGGCGCTAATGCCTATTTGCCTGGGCCTTTTGCTGGCAGGCATATTGATGGCAGCAAGCGCGACTTTTTCCTCGCCTTCTCTGGCTGCGCCGCAAGCGTGCACGCCTGGGCCCCACAGCGGGGTTATCACAGGCACGCAGCAATGGTGCCTGTCCGACAGCCCACACTTACTCAACGGCGACGTGACAGTGCCGGCAGGAATGAGCCTCACCATCGAAGCCGGCGTCATCGTCCAGGGCGCAGACAACGTTGAACTGCTGGTAGAGGGGTACCTGGAAGCCCTGGGAACATCTGCGCAGCCCATCCTCTTCACCTCCGCCGTGGACAGCGGCCCTGGACAGTGGTCTGGTCTGGCTTTCGATGGCGGCGGCGGTCACCTGCGCTATGCAACGGTGCGCTATGCTGGCGATCGCAACAGCGTCACGGATGCCGGCATTGGCGCCTGGGCGCGCAGCAACATCGCCATGCGCGACGTGCAAGCCGGCGAAGTACGCCTGGAAAATGTAACCATCCGCGATATGGCCACAACCGATCAGGATATGGGTATCTACGCCGCCAACAGCCGCCTCATCGTGGAGAATTCCTTATTCACAGGCATTGGCAATGGCAGTTACTACGTCTTTCCCGACAACGCCATCTACATCACGGGCGGCGACAGCGCAATCACCTTAACTGGCAACACCTTCACCGCCAACAATTACAATATCGTTGTCCTTAAGCCCGGCGCCATGATGAACCACAACAGCATCCTGACACTCCAAAACGGTTTAGATGGGTACGTTCTGGAAAACGATTTCACCGTACCGCCCGCTATTACCCTGACCGTAGCCTCAGGCGTTACCGTCAGGGGCGCTAACAGCGCGGTCGAACTAGTGGTAGCAGGTCACCTGGAAGTGTTGGGTAGTGCCAGCCAGCCGGTCACTTTTACGTCGCTGGCGGATTCTGGGCCCGGCCAATGGGCCGGCATTGCCTTCGACGGCGGGAGCGGGTATCTGCGCTACACCACCGTGCGTTACGGCGGCGAACGCAACATCGTGACCGATGAACTGTTATGCGCATACCATCGCAGCAATCTAGCCATTCGCAACGGCGCGCTGGTGTTGGAGAACGTCACCGTGCGCGACGTGGTCACCGGTAACTATGACTATGGTCTTGTCGCCAGCGACAGCCACCTCACCATCAGCGATTCGCTGTTCACAGGCATTGGCGGTTCCACTTACGCCGAAAACGACGTGCCTATGCGCCTCCTGGGGCCTGAAACCACCCTGGAGATGAGCGGCTGCACCTTTACGGGCAACGTCAATGACCGCGTACTGCTCGATCCCGGCGCTATGATGGGTCACAATGCGACTCTGCCTGCCCAGCCTGCGCTGGATGGCTACGAATACCGCGAGGACTTTGTTGTGCCGGCAGGCATCACGCTGTCCCTGGAACCTGGCGTCACCTTTATGAGCGGCATCGGCGGTTGGAATGTGCCCCACGAATTCATTATTGAGGGTCATCTGCAAGCGCTGGGCACGCCCACCCAGCCCATTACCTTCACCTCCGTAGCCAACAGCGCCCCGGGACAATGGCCCGGCCTCATCTTCGACGGCGGCACAGGTTATCTACGCCATGCCACCGTGCGTTATGCGGGTCTGCGCAACCACGTCACCGATGCGGGTCTGGGGGCCTGGGCGCGCAGCAGCATTGCGCTGCAGAACGTGATGGCTGGCGAGGTGCGCCTGGAGCATGTGACCGTGCGCGACATCGCCACAAATGACCAGGACATGGGCATCTACCTGAACAACAGCCACCTTATGGCACAGGATTCAGTGTTCACGGGCATTGGCAATGGCAGCGTTTACGTCTTCCCCGACACAGCTATCTACATAGCCGGCAGCGACAGCGACGTCTCCCTGACGAACAACACCTTCACTGCCAACAATTCTAACACCGTCGTCCTGAAACCGGGCGCCATGATGAACCACGACACAACTTTGGCGGCGCAAAACGGTCTGGATGGGTACCTGCTGCAAGAGGATTTCACCGTGCCCCCCACTGTTACCCTGACTATTGCGCCAGGCGTGACGATCATGGGCGGCGATAACGATGTGGAGCTGCGTATTGAAGGACGTCTGGAAGCCATCGGCGCGCCAGAGCAGCCAATCACCTTTACTTCCTTTAGCAACAGCGACGCCAGCGAATGGGCCGGGCTCCTCTTCGTGGGCAGCCAGGGCGCGGGCACAGGGAATCTACAACACGTCACCGTGCATTATGCCGGCAGAGGAACCTCCATTATTGACGGCTATCACCGCGGCAGTAATATCGCCGTTTACGACGTCGCCGCTGGCGAAGTGCGTTTGCAGAACGTTCTTTTGGAAAAGGAATACCACTTTGACGGCTGGCACCACTTCCTGGATCATGGCTTATACATCAACAACAGCCGCGTCGTAGTGGCTGAGTCCATCATTGAGAACAATGGCGACAACTCCACCGCGGGCGGCAGCGAAGATAGCGGCGTGTACGTCACCGGGGACAGCTACGTCCTCATTGACGCCAGCCTGATCCAATCCAACAGCGCCCCAGGCCTGCTGGTCAATGGCGATACGGCTTTTGTGCGCGTGAGCGGCTCGTCCATCCTCAACAACGTAGGCGATGGCGTGCGCAACATGGGCGCAGCCACCGTCATTCTCAGCGGCGATGCGAACAGCGGCAACGCCGTGCTGGCTAACCAGGGGTATGGCGTGAACCAGGCCGGCACGAACGGTCAGACGATTGCCACCTACAACTGGTGGGGCGACGCGGCGGGTCCGACCCATGCCGGCAATCCCCCTGGCACGGGCGAAGAAGTCACCGACCGTGTGCTGTACGATCCCTGGCTGGTTGAACCACCCCTGCCGCCGCCAGTGACTTCGCAACTGGTACAGGTGACCGGGCCGCTGCACGTCAGCCCAGGCGACACGGTGAATCTGGGGCTGTTTTACCACAACATCCTCCCCGACACGCTGCTGAACACTGTGGTCGTGGCGCAGTTGCCGGCAGAAGCCGAATACCTCCTTAGCACAGGCGGCGGGCAATACTGGCCGCAGCGACATCAGGTAGTTTGGCAGTTAGGCGATACCGCGCCCGGCGCGACGTGGCAGGCAGCCGTGCAAGTCAATTTTGCCTGGGGCTTACCCGTTCATCTGCACATGGATTACATGGCCCTGGTCGCCGCTGAAAACCGGCCCAACGCCTGGATGACCCTGGCTGAATACCACGCCTATGCGCAACTGCAAGTCGTTTCCCAACAAGAAGTCAGCGACGCGCAGTTGACGGCTATGCTGGCGGCAGACGCGGATCTGGCAGCCTTGTATAACGGCGCGCTGGAGATGGGCTTTGCCTACTACGGCGCGGCGCAAATGGAGCAGCTTAGCAACGGCAGCGAGCGTCTGGCGCTGGTGCTGATCAACACGGCAAAGCCTGACGAACGCATTGATCTGTACCGCGACGACAGCGACGCGGTCGTGGTGCATACGGCGTCGCAGTTTGAAGCGATTTATAACCTGACGGGCGGTTATCGCTTCTACTATGAAACGGGTGAAGTTGAATCCTGGGGCCAGATGCGTACGGGGCTGCTGGCCCGGTTCCCCATCACGGTTCCCTGCATCGTCAACGGCTGCCTTGATTTTGGTTACAATGACTGCCTGCGCAACTGCATGATTCGCACCATTCCCGCTGGTCAATTTGCGTCACATTACTCCAGCAAGTGCGCTGCCTGTTACGCTTCTGGCGAGCAGTGCCAGCAGTGCGCCTGGGCCATGTACCTGCTGCGCAATGATACGATCAAGCAAAGTCTCGATTTCTGCTACGACACCTGCGACGAAAACGTGGACAACGGGAAATGCACCGAACCCGCGCGCGAATGCGCTAACAGCCACACGGTCATGAAGACGCCCTGCGTTGACTGCGACTATGACACGGGCGGCAACGAATGGGCCACGTGCGCCGACGATCAGCGCTGTGTCAATGGATACTGCGTGCCCGTGTTGGATCCCAATGTGGACCATCATCCCATTGAGACCCTGGTGGCGGGCGACCCCAACGCCCTATACGGCCCGCCTGTGGTCGCAGCAGGTCAGTGGATCAGCTATACCATTGCCTACGAAAACGTGGGCCAGGGAAACGCGCACGGCGTCTACATCATGAGCCACCTGCCGCTAGAATTGGATGCCGCTACGCTGGTAGTCGCCGGCGACGGCGTGTACTTGCCGGAAAGCCGGACGCTGCTGTGGGAGGTAGGCACGCTGGCGCCCGCCGCCGGCGGTCAGGTCAGCTTTGGCGCGCAGGTTCCCCCCGATACGCCCATTGATACGGTCTTTGTGGTCAATGCCGTCGTCTACTTCCCCAGTGTGCCAGAGACAACCCCCACCAATGACGTGGTCACACTCGTCGCCGACGTGGTAGCCTATGCGCAGCAGGTGGAGACGGTAGAAGGAGCGCCAGCAGCCATCACGCTCAGCGGCTACTCGCCAGGTGGTGGGGCATTGGCGTACGAACTCATGCGCCAGCCCGTCAATGGCACACTCAGCGGTATGCCGCCCAACCTGACTTACACCCCCGCCAGCAACTTTGAAGGGTGGGACAGCCTGTCCTTCCGCGTGGCTGACG
>JAGVTM010000215.1 GCA_019136785.1 Chloroflexota bacterium
CCAGGTCGCGCACGCCGCTGCTGAGGGAAACGGTGTAGGTCTCATTGACCGAAAGCCAGGCGGCTGGCAGGAAGTTCACGACTGACCCATTCGTGTAGATAGTCCCGTTGATCACGTCGCCGTTGCCATTAGTCAGGGCAAACGTGCCGCTGTGCAGCGTAAGGCGGTCAAGCGGTTCGGAGAAACCAATCTGGATGGGCGTAGCGACGGGGTTATTACTGCTGCCGTTGGCTGGCGTTACGTTGGTGACGGTGGGGGCGATGGCATCGTTCATGTCGCCGGGCTGGTAGACAAGTATCTGCTCGGCCGCGCCGCCCGCGACAGCAAAGACGTACTGACCGTCGGGACTGACTGCCAGGCCCTGGATGACCGTGGTATCGTTGCCGTCTGCCGGCAGGTTCGCCACAATTTGCAGCGTAGCCACATCCACCACCGCCAGATCTTGCGTCGTGCGCATGACCATGTACAGGAACCGCCCATCGGGACTGAACACCATGTTGTCCGGGTTGTCCGGCAGAGCGATTTCGCCGCGATCCAGGCGCAGGTTGAGATCAATGAGACGCAGGGCTTTGGTATTGCTGGAAGGCGTGAAGGCAAAAGCGCCATCGGGCGTAACCGCCACAGGCCCCACGCTGCCGTAGGGCAGGGGGAAGCTGGCGACGATGACGCCGGCAGCGATGTCCAGGATGTTGAAAGCCAGGGGCGAACCGAAGTAGAGGTATTGGTCGTCGGGACTGACCACAGGACGGGAAGGCACTTTGCCCACGTTGAAGGTGCGCAAAACCTCGCCGAAAGTGGGGCTGCCCAGGAGGGCGTCTAGCTCATAGATAGCGCCCGTGCCGCTGGTGTCGTTCACATAGAGGCGGTCGCCGCTGTGGTTCAGCCGCAGCCGGTCAGGCGTGGAGAAGCCGGTGGTGGTGTGCAGGATGGTTCCGTCGCTCAGGTCGAGGAACTGTACGCTCTTATCGCCCGTGTTCAGGACGTAAGCCAGGGCGTCGTCGGCGGAGAAAGCCACGTCGTAAGGGCTGAGGCCTACCGGATACTGCGCCAGTTCTGCCCAGGAGCCAATGGCGTAGCGGCTGACCACGTTGTTGTATTTGTTGGCTACCAGGATTTCTGTGCCGGCATGGTTCACTGCCAGACGCTTGGGGTCAATGCCTGTGTTTACGGCGGCTAACTGTGCATGGTACTGATCCAGTGGCCCGCTGACCGTGCTAAAGCTGGCGGCAGTGGGCGGCAGCGCGTTGCCCGCCAGGTCGCGTACGTCGCTGGTCAGCGAAACGGTATATGTATCATTGACCGGCAGCAGCCCCGCGGGCAGGAAGTTCACTACCTGACCATTAGGACTGGCGAAGCCGATGACGATGGCGCCGTTGACCGGGCTGCCGCTGCTGTTCGTCAGGGAGAACGTGCCGCTGTTGATAGTGAGCATGTCCAACGGCTCGGAGAAGGCGACGCGGATAGAAGTGGTCAGCGGCAAGTCGGCGCTGCCGCCGGCCGGCGTCACGTCGGTCACCGCCGGCGCGGTGGCGTCGTTGGGGTCAGCCAGTTCAAAGACGAGGGTGGAGGCAGCCAGACCGCCGGCGACGGCGAAAATCTGGCCCGGCGCTTCGCCGCCGCTGCCGGTTCCGACCGTCAGGCTTTGGATAACGGTAGTTACCGGCTGCGCGGTGGGCAGTTCCGCCACGATTTGCAGGGTGGCGGTATCCATGATGGCGATGTTCTGGCTGGCGCGCAGCACCAGGTAGAGGAAGCGACCGTCTGGGCTGAAAGCCATGTGGTCTACGTTGTCCGGCAGGGTGATGGTAGTGCGCTCTTGTTGGATGTTCAGGTCAATCAGGCGCAGCGCCTGGGCGCTGAGGGAGGGAACCAGGGCGTATGCGCCGTCGGGCGAGACAGCCACGGCCCCCACTGTGCCATAGGGCACGTAGAGGCTGTTGCTGATGTGGGCGGTGGCAATGCGCAGGGTGTTGAAAGCCAGGGGGGAGCCGAAGTACAGCGTGGCATCGTCGGCGCTGATGACGGGGGCGGAGGGTACCCGGCCCAGGTTGAAGGTGCGCAGCACGTCGCCAAAGGTGGGACTGCCCACGACCACGTCAATTTCGTGGATGTAGCCTGAACCGCCAATGTCGCTGACGTAGAGGCGCGTGCCGGCATGGTTTACCAGCAGCCGGTCGGGCGTGATCAGGGGCGCGCCGATGGTCTGCAAAATCTGACCCGTGCCCAAATCCAGGATTTGCACGTTTTTGGCGGTGGTGTGCAGCACATACGCCTGGGTATCGTCGGCGGAGTAAGCCACGTCGTAGGGGGCGGCGGCCACGGCGTAGCTGCCCAGCGTTTCCCAGGTGCCCACGGCGTAGCGGGTGACCACGTTCTCATACTTACTGGCCACCAGGAACTCTGTGCCGGCATGGTTCAGCGCCAGGCGTTTGGGGTCAATGCGCGTGGGCACTGCCGCCCGCTGCCCATGATACAGGGACGTGGGCGCGTCTACTGCCGTGAAGCTGTAGGTGAAAGCTGCCAGGCTGTTGCCGGACAAATCGCGCACGTGCGGGCCGCCCGTGTCGCTGCTCAGGGAAACCGTGTATGTTTCGCCAGGGGTGAGCGACGCGCCTGCGTCTGGCGCGCCAGGCAGGAAATCCACAGCTGCGCCCGTCAGGTGCGGGTAAATCCAGCCATCCACCGCCGCGCCGCTGCTGTCCGTGACGGTGAGAGTGCCGGCATTTAACGTCAGCCGGTCAACTCGTTCCGAGAACGTGATGCGCAAGGGCGCGTGTACAGGCTGGTCAGAACTGCCGGCGGCGGGCGTAAAGCCGGCAACGCTGGGCGGGGTGACGTCGTTGGGATCAGCCACCTCGAAAGCCAGCACCGAGCTGGCCAGCCCGCCGGCGACGGCAAAAATCTGGCCCGGCGCCTCGCCGCCGCTGCTGACTGCTAATCCTTGCACGTAGGTGCTGGCGACCTGGAAAGTGGGCAGTTCGCTGATGATTTGCAGCGAAGCCGTATCCATCACCGCCAGATTTTGCGTCGTGCGCAGCACCAGATAGAGAAAGCGACCGTCCGGGCTAAAAGCCATGTGGTCCACGTTGTCGGGCAAGGTGATTTGCGAGCGATCCTGCTCAATCGTCAGGTCAATCAGGCGCAGCGATTGGGCGCTGAGCGAGGGGGCCACCGCATAAGCGCCGTCGGCAGAGATAGCCACGGGCCCCACCGTGCCATAGGGAATGTAGATGCTGTTGCTGATTTGCGCCGCGGCGATGTCCAGGGTGTTAAAGGCGAAAGAGGAGCCAAAGTAGAGATAGGCGTCATCGGCGCTGATGGCGGGCGGCGCGGGGATGCGCTCCAGGTCGAAGGTGCGCAGCACGTCGCCAAAGGTGATGCTGCCGGCAACCACGTCAATTTCGTGGATGGTGCCCGTGCCGCCAATGTCGCTGACGTAGAGGCGCGTGCCGGCATGGTTCACCAGCAGCCGGTCGGGCGTGATCAGGGGCGCGCCAATGGTGACCAGAATCTGGCCCGTGCTCAAATCCAGGATTTGCACATTCAGGGCAGTCGTGTTCAGGACATACGCCTGCGCGCCATCGGCGGAGTAAGCCACATCAAAGGGCCCCGCCGCCACGGGGTAGCTGGCAATGGTTTCCCAGGTGCCCACGGCGTGGCGGGTGATCACGTTGTCGTATTTGTTGGCCACCAGGAATTCCGTGCCGGCATTGTTCAGCGCCATGCGCTTGGGATCTATGCGGGTGGGCATGGCCGTGATCTGACCATGATAGGTGGGCGTGGGCGTGCCTACGGTGGCGAAGCTGTACGCGAAGGGCATCAGGCTGTTGCCGGACAGGTCGCGCACGCCGCCGCTCAGCGAAACGGTATAGGTCTGGTCAGGCAGCAGCACCGTGTCGGGCACAAAGTCTGCCGATGTGCCTTGTAGCTGCACTTCAACCCGCCCGGCCACCGGCGCGCCGCTGCCGTCGGTAACGGTGAAGTTGCCGGCATTTAACGTTAACCGGTCAATCGGTTCAGAAAAAGTGATGTGGATGGGTACATGCACCGGCTGGTCGGCGCTGCCGTTGGCCGGCGCAAAGCCGGTGACCGTGGGCGGGGTGACGTCGTTAGGATCGGCCACCTGGTAAACCAATACCTCGGTCGCCAGGCCGCCGGCTACGGTGAAAACAAGCTGTCCGTCTGGGCTGGTTACCAGACTCTGAATGAAAGTGTCTGCGGCATTGGCCCCCACCAACTCCGCCACCACCTCCCAGGTACTTACATCCATGATAGCCAGGCTCTGCGTCGTGCGCATGGCCATGTACAGGAAACGACCATTTGGACTAAAGGCCAGGTGATCGGCGTCGTCCGGCAGCACAATGACGCCTCGATCCTGCTTCAGCGACAGGTCAATATAGCGTAAAGTGCCGCCAGTGGTCGAAGGAGCCAGGGCATAGCTTTCATCGGGGCCGAGAATAACCGGGCCGACTGTGCCGTAGAGGAGGGGGATGCTGTGCGTTTCGCTGCCGGCCGCCACGTCGAAGATGTTAAAGGCCAGGGAGGAACCGTAGTAGATGGTCTGGTCATCGGCGCTGATGGTGGGCCGGGCAGGTATTTTACCCAGGTTGAAAGTACGTAAGACCTGGCCAAAGGTGGGGCTGCCCAGCACGACGTCTATTTCATGAATAGTGCCCGTGCCGCCAATGTCGCTGACGTAAAGGCGACTGCCCTCATGATCGGGCAGCAGCCAATCTGGCGTAATCAACCCATCGGAGATCGTGGCCATAATGGCGCCATCGCTCAGGTTGATGATTTGCACGTTGTTGGCGACCGTATTCAGCACGTAAGCGCGGGCATCGTCGGCGGAGTAAGCCACGTCCGTAGGCCCGGCGGCAACCGGATAGTTAGCCATGACGTCCCAAGAACCTACCTCGTAGCGGGTAATCAGGTTGTTGTACTTGTTGGCTACCAGGAATTCCGTCCCGTCTTGATTGATCGCCATCCGCTTGGGGTCAACGTCCGTGGGTACAGCCGCTATCTGGCTGTGATACTGTGGCGCTGGGGTCGTGGCTACCGTGAAATGGAATGTACTCGTATTTGGGTGGTTTCGAGCCAGATCGCGGATGCCGCTGGACAGGGTGACCTCATACGTTTCGCCCGCCTTAAAAGGCGCCCAGGGTATCCAATTCACCTCCAGCCCGTTGGCGCTGACAGTGAGGCGACCATCCACAAAGAACCCCTTGCTGTCAACGACTGTAAAGGTGTTGTCATTGACGCTGCCTGGGTCAATGG
>JAGVTM010000083.1 GCA_019136785.1 Chloroflexota bacterium
ATGACCTATTACCAGGAAACTGGCAGCCAGGTTGAGATACCCTTAACCCTGGAGGAACTGGCGGAGACCAGCCAGGGGCGTAGCGGCTACGTAGCTTTTCTGTATCTGGATGGGGATCGTATTGGTCGCCAACTGACCAGCATACCGGATCGTGCCTCTTATACCGCATTTAGCCGTGCACTAAGCAGCGTGACGCAGCAGGTCGTGTTTGAAGCCATCGCCGCCCACCTGTCGCCGCGGATGACGAAAGGGGACTCTTTCCGCGAGCAGATGGGCCGCACTTCTGAAGTCGGCAGAGATTTCCTCATTCATCCGTTTGAGATCATCACCGTTGGCGGGGATGACGTGATGCTGATTGTGCCCGCCGACGTGGGTCTACCCATTGCCAGCCAGATCGGGCAACAGTTCACCAGGCAACTGGAAGCTCTCGGCTGGCCCGGCGTTACTATCAGCGGCGGCGTCCTGATCGCCCCGCAGACCACGCCCATCCACATCATGCGCGATCTGGCAGCCGCCCTGCAAAAACAGGCAAAACAGGCTGGTGGGGAACGGCTGGACTTCCATCTGCTCAAGTCAGCCGATATGTTGGATCGTCGCCTCTCCCACGTGCGCCGCCGCTACCCGTACACGTTAGAGTATCTGGGCACGCGAGATAAACATCTGCGGCTGTTGGGGCGCCCTTATACACACGCCCAAATCGCCGCGCTGTGGCAGAACCTGATTGAACTGAAGCGTAAAGGCTTCGCCTCGTCACAAATGCAGCAGTTGGCAGCGACTTTGTTAACCTCCAGGCATGAATCTACTCTCTTTTATCTCTACCAGGAGGCGCGCCATCAGACCGAATACGCCCCCCTAAACGCGATCCTGGCTGATCTGCAATCGCTGACCGACGCCGATCCGCCGCCCTGGCAAAGCATTGAAGATGAAGATTACAGTCACCAGACCGTCTTATGGGATCTGGCTGAACTGTTTGAGTTTATTCCTTAATAGGGAGAACGCGCGCTGCCGCAGGAGTCTTCATGATTACTTTCACCGTGACGTTAACGCTACGCAGCCCGCTGCACATCGGCTCTGGGACGCAGCAAGGGACGCTGGCTAACCGGGGCATGTTAAAAGACCGGGATGGCTGGCCCTATGTGCCGGCATCTGCCTTCAAAGGCCAACTGCGCCACGCCGTTGAACAGGTCGCCGCTGCGCTCCCCCTCCCCGGCGCGCCCGTCTGCACAACGCACCAGGAGATGTGCCGGCATCTCCCACTTTGCCCCGTCTGCCAGATTTTTGGCGCGCCCTGGCATGCGGGCGCGGCGCGCTTCCACGCCCTCCACCTTTCTGGTCCCCCCACCATTATGGACGTCAAAAACACAACGCAGGGCAAACGCCCCCCCCGCACCACCCCGCGCACCGGCGTCACCTTGAACCGGTCGCGCGGCGTAGCCGAAGACAAACGCCTCTTCAGCACGGAGTTGTTGTGGCCGGGTATGCCGCTGGCTTTCAGCGGTTCCATCACTGGCCCTCTGACGTATCCCCAGGCGGGTCTGCTGCTGGCAGGACTGCAACACCTGGCTGCCCTCGGCGGTAGCAAAAGCGCCGGTCTAGGTTGGCTCACGGCGCAGGTTCGCGTCCAGGAAAATGATCGCCTGCTCGATTCGGCTGCCTTGTTAGGAGAAATAGTGCCATGAACCAACCGCGCGCCTTTCACGTTCGCATCTCGCCCCAATCGCCGCTGCTGCTCGGAAACCAAACCAGTATCAGTAACTTTCAAGAAAGCGAAGATTACATCCCCGGCAGCACTCTGGCGGGCGCCGTTGGCGCGCGCCTCTTGGCTGGTTGCACAGCGCCAGAACACCAGCCCGATCACGCCAGTTGCCCCGAACGCCACGCCTGCCCCTTCTGGCATTTATTTGACCTGGGACAACCGCAATTTGGCTTCGCCTATCCCGGCGCATCCAGCTATACCTTTCCCTATCCCCTCACTGCCCGCAGTTGCAAACGACACCCCGCTTACGATCCCCAATCGGGGCTGCCGGATCAACGCCATCACGGTGCGCGCGATAGTCTGCTGGCGTCGTTTGCTTACGAACTGGTCAGCGACCCCGCTTTCCCGCATCGGGCGGCGCTGCAACCAGACCTGGGCGCAGACTGGAGTCTCTGGTCCTCTCAATGGTGGCAGTCGTTTGACCAGTGCCATGCTCCGGGTTGCCAGGAGTCCCTGGATAAACTGACGGGCTATTACCAGTACGCCATAGACCAGGGAAACGTACAAGTATTCGGCGTCGCCGAGGTGGACAGCAGCCGCGCCACACACGTGGGCATCAACCGCGCCCGCGGCGTGGCCGAGGAATCGCTCCTGTTCACCCAGGACAGCCTGGACGCGCAAGGCAGCCATCATAGTTTTCACGCGCGCGTAGTACTCGCAGCCGCTGGCGCAGACCAGGAAGCGGCGCTGCGTCAAGGAGTGGTGGGCGCGCACCAGATTGGGCGTGGTCGCTCGCGTGGCTATGGAGACGTGGAAATAGGTTGGGTTTCGCCATCTCCTTTACCCCCATTGTCCCGACGCATAGAACGATTTGCAGAAGCTGTCGCAGACGCATTTTACCCGTATGCGCAAGAAGATAAACGGATTCAGGCAAGCATGCCCGGCCATTTTTTTAGCCTTACGCTGCGTTCGCCAGCCATTTTCGTGCAGGATGGACAACCACAGCGACTGCCTGACCTCAGGGATTTGCAGTTGCCGGAAGAACTGTTGCTAATGCGCGCCTGGGCGCGCATGCAGCCTGTCGGTGGTTGGGATCAGGGTTTACCGCGCCGCACCTCCCTGGCGGTCAATGCCGGCAGTGTTTACCTCTACTACGCCCCGCCAACAATCAGCCTGGATGCCCTGCTGCCACAACTGGAAACGCTAGAATTGACAGGCGTGGGCGCCGAACGTGAACAGGGGTACGGTGAAGTGACCGTCTGCACCCCGTTCCATTATTTGTCATCATTAACCCGCTTACAGGCATTTTTCGCCTAAAAGTGATTCCAGATTGGTTTAATCTGGGCAGCTTGAACCAATCTCTCCTTTCTTAAACCTGGAGGAGGTGACCATGCCCCAAGAAACACGTCTCACTCTGGCGCACTTGCAGCGCATTGAAAGATACACCGATGCCCTGGTTCAGGCAGCCGATGACCACCTGTCGCCACAACGAATGCGAACCCTGCCCCAGGCAATGAAGCTTAGCCAATTAAGCAATTTCCTGGGAGTAGCATCTGAATCTGGCAGCAGTCCGCGCGCCGTTGCCAACTGGGTTGAATACCAGATGGGACGGCGCGAAACCCGCCGCGCCTGGCAAGAATCCGGGCTAGGAAAAGATATTTTGAGCCAGATTCGCCAGATGAACCAGTGGGCGCAAACCATTGTCGCCGAAGCACAGGCGAACGCCACAGCCACGGATAATGACCCGGCGCAGAGCGCCGCGGACCCAGAATGGCAGCAGCGCCTGGTACATCTGAAACTGATCCGCCTCTACGCCGGATACCTGCGCCGCACCTTTGTAGCGCGAGGAGGACAGTAATGAGCACCGATATGCAGCGCTTCACTTCTCGCCTGCGCTATCATGCGCGTCTGCGGTTTGAGACAGCCCATCGGATTGGCGCCGACCGCTCTTTGGAAGTGGACGCCCCTGACCTTCCTGTGCTGCGCACCGTCACTGGCGACCCTTACATCCCCGGTTCTTCGTTCAAAGGCGCCTGGCGCAGCTACACCGAATCCATCCTGCGCACCTTGCAGGACCATCCAGATGTGCAAAATTTCCGCCTGGCCTGCCTTTCTATTGCCCAACCACAAAAGCGAAAAGACGTCCCCGACAGCCGCCGCCGCTGTCTCACGCTAGAAGAAGTACGCAAAATAAAAGAGGCGAAAGAGCTGACCGCAGCGGAAAAAGACAAATACTTACGCCAGGGGAGTTGCCTCACCTGCCAACTGTTTGGCAACGGTTGGCTGGCGGCCAAAGTCATGGTCAAGGACCTGCTGCTCTCCCCCACTTCTGACGCCCGCACAGAAATCCGTAACGGCGTCGCCATTGACCGCGACAGCGGTCGCGCGGGAACAGGCCTGCTGTATCAGTTTGAAGCCGTCGCGCCTCATGCGACCTTTGACCTGGAAATCCTGGTGGAAAACGCCGCGCCTGCCGAATTGGGCCTGGCCTGCATTGGCCTGCAGGCGTTCGCCCGCGGTGACATCCTGCTGGGGGGCAATAAATCACGCGGCCTCGGCTGGTGCCGGCTGGAACCCGCCTGGAACCAATCTCGCTATGTAAACGCGGACAACCTGCTGGACTACCTGCGCGGCGGCTATGACGGCGCATTCGATGCCGCGTCGTGGTCGGAGAAAGAAAGGGAATGGATAAACGCCTTTCATGACTATTTGCAGCAGCCGCCCGTGGAGGTGCCCTATGCATAAGCAGCGCGTCAATGAACTATTCATTCACTTATTGATCGAACCCGCCGGGCCAATTTTGATCAAGTCTGGCGTCGAAAGCGGGGCCGACCCCACGCTGCCCAGCATGAATTTTGTGCGCACCCACCATCCGCGCACGGGCACATCCACGATTTACCTGCCCGGGGCCAGCCTGAAAGGCGTCATTCGCAGCCATTGCGAGCGCATCATTCGCACCGTGCGGGGCGACGCGCCCGACGTTTGCTGCGACCCGCTCGATTTCAGGCATAACTGCGGCAGCCGCACGCAGAAAATCAGTGACACCGCGGCGCAATACCGGGCGCTTTGCTATGCCTGCCGCATTTTTGGCCATACCACCCACGCCAGCCATTTCCTTATCTCCGACGCCTATCCGCGCCAACCAATTGACACCCTGCCTGTACGCCAAAACGTGGCCATTGACCGCCTCAGCGGCGGAGTAGCCGTGGGACCCTTTGACATGGAGGTGGCCCAGGAAGGGCAGTTTGTCACCCGCTTGATGCTCACCAACTTTGAATTGTGGCAGGTGGGGTTGTTGGCGCTGGCGCTGCGCGACATGGCTGAGGGGCGCGTGCGGCTGGGGTTTGCCAAGAGCCGTGGCCTGGGGGAAATTCAACTGCGCCTGGCGCGCCTGGAGGTGGCTTATCCGGGTCAGTTTGGTTAGGATTCCTCCAGGTTTGCGTCTGCCTGGGTCGGCGTCGGCGCGCTGCTGCCGGCACAAACAGCCGCTGCCTACGGGTTTGTCTCTGATGGCGATCAGGTCCCCTTTGCCATGCCTGGCGAACCCCTGAGCGAGGAATTGCTTTGGGGACGACC
>JAGVTM010000443.1 GCA_019136785.1 Chloroflexota bacterium
ACGTGACCTTTTCGGCGGCATCCCAGGAGACGTTGATTGCCCGGTTGACATGCAAACGGGCCACAGGCGTGCTGGTTCCTATGCCCATTAACTGGTTGGGGTGGTCTACGCAAACGTAGGGCAGCAGTACAATGGGGGAGACGGCTAATAGGGAATGGGTGCAGACGGCTTCAATGTGTTCGTCGGCGCGCGCCAATCCTGCGCCTGCGCCGAACAACAAAACGAAAACGACTAAAATCAGGACACGAGAAAAACGGTTGGTACGCATTTATATCTCTCCTTGAGATGGAAGTGGGCAGGGGTTGGCGACACGCTTACCCTACCGTTGGTTTGTGGGGAATGCCCCGTTCATGTTCATGTAAACGAGGCAGCCCTCATTTTTCCGGCGCGCGCGCAGCAGATCACAAAAATCCGTCAGATTTCCGTAATCGGCAACGTCTCAGCAACCTGTGGCAATCTCTTTAGCTGCACACCGACCCGATAAAACGGGCGAATAAAGCCGGCGACGGGCAATTTTGGGCGCATACGCGCCAAAAATTGCCCATAAAAAATGGGCGTCAGCCCCCGCCTACGGCGGGGCTGACGCCGCAGGCGGGGCTGACACCCACTAAGATTAAGTAACTGTCCGTAAATAACTTGGCGATTTGGGTTCGTAGTAACCGCTTTAGCGGTTTGGACGGCTAAAGCCGTTACTACGAACTTGTTTTTGGACAATTACTCAGTGCCGCGCTACTCGTTTTCTGTTTTCTGTTACTTGTTGGTTACTGACTGACGAGGAAGAAAGAAGCCCAGTAATAAGGATGCGCCTGGTCGCTGTGCAGGAGAGAAAGCTGCGCCTGGCGCAAGGCGGCGGCGGGCGGCGACCCCGCTGCCAGGTGGGTGTAGAAATGGGTCATGAGGCTGCGCGTGCCGGCATCCGCGGCGGGCCACAAACTCAACACCAGCGCCGCCGCCCCCGCATACAGAAAAGCGCGCATCAACCCCAGTAGCTCATCCCCGCCGCTGACCACGCTGCGCCCCGTCTGGCAGGCGCTGAGGACGACCAGCGAGGCGGGCAGCCGCCAATGAAACACGTCTAATGTGGCTAACTGCCCATCCGCCAGCGCCAGGCCCGAAAACAGCGGATTTTGAGGTCGAAAGTCCCCATGCGTCGCCAGATGCAGCACGCCCGCCTGCGCCGCCTGCCGCGCCACTTCTGCCCGCGTCGCCGCTTCTTCCAAAAAAGCGCGCCCGCCCATCAGCTTGGCTACGGTTGCCGCCTCCGCCGGGGCGTGCGGCAGTTCCCCGCCGTGCGAATGACCAAACGCCGCTGTGCCGCCAGACGCCGCTGTGCCGGCAGAAGGCGGCAGCGCTGCCAGGTGCGGCAGTAGCGTCGCCCCAGGTAAGATACGCAGTTCCATTTGCTCCACCAGATAGCGCTGCCCATCATACAACGCGGTAAAAGGTAGATAATGCAGCAGCGGCCCATGCGGTACCACGATCAACCGGCGATAGGGCGCCAGGTCTTTCTGCATGGGGGCCAGCAGCAGTTGGTGCAACTGCTTTAGCTGCGCCTGGGCGTTGGCGATTAGCGCCGCTTGCCGGCCCGGCGCTGGCGCTGCCGCCCCGGCATCTGCCGCCGCTGCTTGTAGATTGAGATGCAGCAGCCGCGCTGGCGTTGCCAGCCGCGCCAGGGCATCCCCCAGGTTATGTATGGTCACGCCGCCGCGGGTGAGCAGGAAAGCCAGCAGCGTCTGGCCGTTACCCCCGCTGCCGGCAGCAAAATACGCCAGCAGCGCCGTATCGGGCGGCAGGTGCGCCTGCAGCGCATGCACATCCGTCGGGACGGACGGGGAGCCCGCCGCGACAGGGGCCGCTGCGGTGGATTCCGCTACGGCGGAGTCCGCCGCAGCGTCTTGGGCATAATCAGCGTTGCGTACCAGCAGTTGCTGCCAGCGCGCCGTGATGGCGTCTTCCAGCGCCAACATCTCGGCCTGTATTTCCGCCTGGGAGCGGCGCTCCTGGTGCGTGCGCCAGCGACGGTAAAGCTGGTTACGCTGGTCGCGCAGGCGGGCTATTTCGCCGGTCAATGACTCGTCCTCCGCCGCCCGCGCCTGGATGCGCACGTCAAGCTGGTATGCCAGCAGTTCTAGCAGCGCCCGCGCCCGCGCCCGTTCAGCGTACTGGAACGCGCTCTCCACGTCAGCCTGCGCCAGGCAAAGATGCACGGCGTCGGCGTAGACCTGCTGCTTGTCCGCCAGGAAGTCGGCGCGGAACTCAATCATCAACCGCCCGCGCAGCCGCTCCAGTTGCCGGATGGCCTGGTGGACCTGTTGGCGCGCGCCGTCCAGGTCGCCGCGCTTTTGCGCCAGCCCGCCCAGCAAGTGGTAGGCGCGATGCTGCAGCCAGGGGAGGTTGGCGTCTATGCCGGCATCTAACGCCCCCTGCAGTTCCACTTTCGCCGGTTCCAGTTCCCCTTGCGCCAGCGCCGCCTGCCCCAGCAGCAGCCTGGCTTTTGCCGCTTCCAGGGGGGCTTGATGCTGGGCGAAGATGGGCAGACAGCCGGCGGCGGTTGCCTGGCAGTCTACCCATGCCTCTTGCCGCGCCAGCAGCGCCGCTTTCTCCAGCCGGCTGATGGCTGCCCACAGGCTGTTGCCTTCAGCGGTAAAGTGGGCTGCAGCCGTATCCAGCGTCTTCAGGGCTAACGGGAACTGGTTCATGCCGGCATACGCTACCGCCTCATTCAACATCGCCTGCGTCATCTTGTACGGCGCGCCTTGCTCCGCAAACAACGCCCGCACCTGCGCCGACTTTTGCAGCACTTCCTGGTAACGTCCCAACTGCAGCAGGCAGTCGCTGGCGAACAGATCCACCAGCAGCGCGTCGTGGTGGCGACCATCGGCGGCAAACGCCCGCCGCGCCTGATCCAGCAGCGCCAGCGCCTCGTTGTACCGTCCCAACGTCAGGAAGATGATGGCCTGGCATTGTTGGGCGCGCGCGGCTTCAATGGCGTGCCCCCGCGCCAGAAACTGCTCATACGCCTGCTGGCTGGCGGCGACGGCTTCAGGCAGCCGGCCCAGAGCTAACAGCACCAGGGCGCGGTTGTGTTGGATGCCCGCCAGGTGTTGCTCTGCGCCGCCTTGCCGGCAAATCGTTTCCGCTTCCGCCAGCAGCGCCAATGCCTGCTGCGCCTGACCCAGGCGCTTGTGGATCAGCACCAGGTTGAGAACCACGCCAGACAGCAGCATCCATTCTTTGTGCGCTGCCAGCACGGGCTGAATTTGTCGCCCCAGGGCGATGGCTTCTTCGTAGCGGCTAAGGTTTGCCAGACTGCCGATTTTGCCCACCAGGCTGCCCGCTGCCGCCGCCGGCTGGTTTAGCGCGTGGTAGATGGCGGCAGCCTCGTCATAACAGGCCAGCGACGCCGCCCACTGGCCCTCTCCCACGCCCAGGATATTCCCCCGCACGCGCAAACTGAGCGCTGCGTAAGCAGGATTGCCGCATACCTGCCCCAGCAGCGCCAACAAATGAGCCATCTGCTGCGCCTGCCCGATATTTGCCCGCAGCAAATGATCGGCGCGCTGTTTCAGCGCCTGCGCCAGCCGTTCCGCCCCATCCGCATCCGCCAGCCACTCCCCTCTGGCGTGCAAATACGCCTGCTGCGCCGCCCGATCCGGCAGTTGCAGCAGTTCCGTGATTAGGACGTCAGGCGTGGCAGACATAGCCCTTTTGATGAATCCGTCCAATCTGCGCCACGCAGTCTTCCCGCGCCGCGCAGTCTTCCTGCGCCGCGCAGTCTTCCTGCGCCATCAGCGGGCTGCTCAGGTTGGCCCAATGGCGATGCCGGCAATATGCAACTCCACCGCCTGCGCCGCCGCCAGCAGCGTCAGGTCATACACCCCAGGAAGCAAACCGGATACGATGAAATTGCCGAATTCATCCAGAGGCGCGGCGGCGCTGACAGCGGGCAGCTCTGCCGGCAGCAGCGTGGCGGTAGCTTGCGCCGTCGCTTCGGGCCCCAACAGCAGACCGGCCAGGACAAAGCGCCCTGGCTGCTGCGGGTCCTCGTCGCTGTTTAGAATCACCTGCCACTCGCCGGCCTGGTAAACGGCGGCGTCCGCCGCGCCGCGCGCCCCGGCCCAGGCGCCTTCCGGCCCCTCTGCGCTGAGCAGCGTCATCACCAACGTTTGCAGGCGCGCCAGCGGCCCCTGCGCAGGTTGGGTGGCTGGCTCTCCCTGCGCCAGATACGTTTGCAGCAGAGCGACTTCGGCGGCAGCGTGGGGGTGCAGGGCCAGATACGCCTTCACCCGCGCTGCCGCGGCTGCCGGCAGCAGCCCCAGCGCATATTCCCCCAACTCAAACGAGGAGGGACGCGGCAGCCGCGCCAGATCATCCCCCGGCAGCGGCCACGTGGATTCTAATTCGCTCATACTTCTTTCACCTCATCCAATTAAACGCCCTTCAACCCATTTTTCCGGCGGCCCTCACGCTTCCAGACAATCTCGCAGCGCCTCGTCGCGGCGAAAACGGGCCAGCACGTTCTCCTTAATGCGGTAAATGCGCTGCACATCGGGGAAGCGGGCAGCGTAGCGGGACTGAATCTGGCGCGGCTTCAGGCCATAAATGAACATGGCATCCAACACCAGCCGCTCTTCTTCGTCGTTCAGCCGTTCGTAAATGCAGCGCCAGAACGCTTCCAGATCCGCCGTCTCCGCCGTGGGCGCGGCGAAAAAGGCGGTTTCAGCCTGTTCCAGGGGGGCTGTTTGTTCATCCTGGCGTAGGGCATCCATGACGATGCTGTGCACGCACATTTTCAGGAACTGCAGCAGGGATTTGAGACAGATGCCGGCATCTTCTAGCGGAAACTGGTTGAATTTATCTGGCTGGCGGTAGAAAGTCACCCACATCTTTTCCAACGCCAGCGCCGCCAGGTCATCCGGCTCCTGCCCCGTTTGCCCAAAATAAGGGTGAGCTTTGGCCCAGATAGTCGCCTGCCGCAGATATTGGTGGTGCACAAACGCCCATGCCCGTTTGCTGGTCGCCTGCCGCGGCTGCGCCAGCGCTCGCTGCCACAGTTCATAGCAGAAACAGGGGTCAAAAGCCTGCCCCAGCCAATACTGCTCCGTCTGGCGGCGGCAACCATGAGCCGCAGCGGCGTCGCTCAAACTGGTTACGGGATGGTCGGCGCAAGAACTCATGGCAACAGGCAACAGAAAACAGGTAACAGAAAACAGGCAACGGAAAACAGGAAATGATCAGAGACCTTCACATTGTAACACGCTTTAG
>JAGVTM010000585.1 GCA_019136785.1 Chloroflexota bacterium
AAGGCAGGGCAGTCAGGGGTGAATAGGAGAACAACAGCGGTGATTTTACGATTAACTTCTTCGATTCTTGAGCACACCTCGGATTATAACCAATGTCAGCTATAATCATAGGGGGAAGGGCAAGGATGGTTGGTTAGATGGGTGAATTGTCCCGCAACAAGTTTTTGCAGACTCTACCGGAAGTGGTGACGCCGAGATTGCCGGCATCGCTGCAAAGTATCCAGACGCGGCAGCCGTGGCGATGGCTCATCCAGTTTCATTTCGGCGAGCCGGCGCTGCATTATGAAGTCTCGCCCGCGCTGCGCCGTCCCGGCTGGGAGTTGGGCTTTCACTGCGAGTCCTCCGACGCCAGGTTAAACCGCTTTTTGCTGATAGGGTTTCGCCGTCACTTGTTCGAGATAAAGGCGACGCTGGGGGAGGGCATCGAAGCGGAAATGTGGGATCGGGGTTGGACCAAGGTTTACGAAGTTTATCCCCGGCAAGAATTGACGTCCGCTTGCCAGGCAGACCTGGGGGGGCGGCTGGCGGAGATCATCATCTGCCTGCACCCGATTTACGCTGAACTGCGGGCGGTGGTGGCAGGCGTCTACCGTTAGGGGCTGACCCCCGCGCTGGCGAAAGGCTGCCGGCAAAGGCGTTCCGGCTAACTGGCTCTCCACCTATCGCGTGAGGGGGGGGATTGATCGCCAACCAGTTCACCTCACACTGTGAAGCGAATGGCTGCGGGCGTATTATTATTTCTGTCGCGGGCTGAGCCTGTCGAAGCCCTTTGCCGAAGTCCCTATTGCCTTCGACAGGCTCAGGCGACGGATTATCGTTGTTTTAACAGGTCCCGGATTTCCGCCAGCAGTTTCTCTTCATTGCTGGGCGCAGGCGGGGCGGGGGGGGCTGCCGCTTCCTTTTTCTTCATGCGATTTACCTGTCGCACAATTAGGAAGACGACAAACGCCACGATCAGGAAGTTGATGATGGCGTTGATGAACAAGCCGTAGTTAATGGTGACTGCGCCGGCTGCCTGGGCATCCGCCAGCGTAGCGAAAGCGCCGCCCTTCAACGTAATGAACAGGTTGGTAAAGTCTACGCCGCCCAGCAGCAAGCCGATGGGGGGCATGACAATGTCGTTGACCAGCGAGGCTATAATGGGGCTAAAGGCTGCCCCCAGGATGACGGCAAAAGCCAGATCCAGCAAATTGCCGCGCATGGCAAACTCTTTGAACTCTTTTAACATGAGGATCCTCCTTCGAAAATAGTGATCAGTGGCGAGTGATCAGTGGTCAGTGGAGCCACTCCCACGCTACCCACAAAATAACTCTGTGTGGTCTGTGAAATCTGTGATTATTTTCATCCATTGCTTCGACTGCTTCGACAAGCTCAGCACAGGTATGGTGTGCCGCGGCCCATGTTGTCTCCTTTGAAAACAGTGGCGAGTGACGAGTGGTCAGTGGTCAGAAGATTCGCGCCATTCGTGGAATTCGTGGCGAAAAATCTCCAAACCAGCACAATTTCCGCGAATCTGGTTGACGATGAGTTATTTCACCGGGATGAAATAGTCCAGATTGGCTACATTATGAGCAAATTTGCTTAAAAAGCAAATTAAGAGCCGTTTCCGTCAAAAACCCATCGGCGGCGCCGGGTTCGCCAATTTTGTAGGAGGCAAAGAGAATGGCGCGCTGCAGCGCCGCGTAAGGGTCGCCGCTCTGCAAATAAAAGTGGCAAAAACTGGCGAAGAGGGCATCGCCCGCGCCAATAGTGCTGACGATGGGGCGGGTGGTCACGGCTGGCAGGCGCTGCCGGAAGCCGCCTGCCTTGACGGCCAGCAGCGCGCCCTCTGCCCCCAGACCGATGACCAGGACCGCCGGCGCATAGCGGCGCATCACCTGTTGCGCCCACTCGTGTGGCGGCAGGGGCAGCCGCTCATGGCTCATGAATAGGATGTGGGCGGCAGCCATATAGTCGCCATTGTAAGGATCATCCAGGTCGTAAATGGCGTGGACATCGGTGGCTATGGGGACATTAGCCTGCTGCGCCAGCGCCAGAAAGGGGCGGGCGTAGTTGATGTTACATAACGCAGCCAGATGGCATCCTGCCAGACTGGCGCGGAAGCGGTCTACCGGGTAGACCTGCTGCTGCATGTCTTTGAGGTCGGTGTGGATCATGCGCCGCCCGTGGGGATCGTACAGGATAACGGATTGGGCTGTGTGCGCAGCCTGGGCCAGGACGCCAGCGGTGGGCAGGTGGTTTTGTTCCAGGGCGCGATGGATGAGGATGCCGGCATCATCCGCCCCCACAATCGCCAACAGCCGCACGGCATCGCCCAGCGTCGTCAGCGCCTTCGCCACGTTATAGCCCACCCCAGAAACACTGCTGTGAATGCCGTGGAACGGATAGCGCACCGGATCATAAGCCAGCGGAAACCCTTCGATCCGCAGCGTCGTTTCGATGTTGATCAGACCACAAACCAGAATTTGACTCATGATGCCATGAGTTTACCATGCTGCGTTGTTGTTGCCCGTTCAATTTGTTCCCGCTAGACTTCTGCCATGACTTTGGCGATAGAGATTGACCAGTTGACCAAAACATTTACGCCGCCAGCCGGTTGGCGGCGGGCGACGCGACGCCCACCCACGATGGCGGTAAACCAGGTGTCGCTGCAAGTGGCGTCTGGCGAGGTGTTTGGCTTGCTGGGGCCTAACGGCGCGGGTAAAACCACCCTGGTTAAAATCCTGTGCACGCTCATTTTGCCCGACAGCGGTCGGGCGCGGGTAGCCGGTTATCCGTTGGATCAGCCGCGGGCCATTCGCGCTGCTGTGGGGCTGGTGGTGGCGGATGAACGCAGCTTTTATTGGCGGTTGTCCGGGCGACGCAATTTGCAGTTTTTTGCGGCTATGCACAATTTGTATGGGGCGGCGGCGCAGCAGCGTATTGACCAGGTCTTAGCCGCCGTGGACATGCTGCCGCACGCCGAAAATCGTTTTAGCGGCTATTCCACAGGCATGAAGCAGCGGTTGGCTATTGCCCGCGCTTTGCTGCACCAGCCGCGCCTGCTGTTTCTGGACGCACCCAGCCGCAGCCTGGACCCGGCGGCGACGCGGCGGCTGCACGCCCTGGTGCAGCGGCTGGCGGCTGAGCAGGCGGTGACCATTTTTCTGATTACGCACGATCTGGCAGAGGCGGAAGCGCTATGCCAGCGGGTGGCGGTGATGCACAAAGGGGAGGTGCGGGCGGTGGGCAGTCCCCTGGAACTGCGGCGGCAGCTGCAGCCCCACTTGCACTATACGCTGCGCCTGGATGCGCTGCCGGCAGAAACAGGCGCGCGCCTGACTGAAATTGTGCCTGATATTCAGTGGGAAGAGGCGGGCGCGTATACGTTTGCCCATTTCCGCGCTGGCGAAACGGAGCACACCCTGACCAGGGCGCTGGATGCGCTGCGGGAGAGCGGCCTTATGATTTACAGCATTGAGGCCCAGCCGCCCACGTTGGAAGAGGTGTTTGCGCATTACACAAGTGAAATGGGAAACGGAAAACGGGCAACGGAAAACAGGTAACGGAAAACTGGCAAGGTTTATGCTGCGATTATTGTGGGCGTTTTTGGTGCGGGATTTTGTGGAGGAGACGAGCTATCGCCTTTCCTTTCTGATGAGCCTGTTTGGCGTCGTTTTTGGCGCGTTCACCTTTTATTTTCTGGCGCAGTTGATTGACGAACGAGCTATTACGGCGCTGGCGCAGTATGGCACAGATTATTTTTCTTTTGTCCTCATTGGGCTGGCTTTTAACGGTTACTTTACTGTGGGGCTGAACAGTTTTTCGCGCGGGCTGCGCCAGGCGCAAAACACAGGCACGCTGGAAGCCATGATTATGACGCCCGTGCCCCTGGCGGGTATTGTCGTCGGTTCCGCCGTGTGGGGATACGTCTATGCCACGCTGCGCATTTTCGTTTATTTGCTGTTGGGGGCGGCCCGGGGCGTGCGTTTCGGTCAGGCTAACGTATGGGGGGGGCTGGTAACGCTGCTGCTGTCGGTGATTGCCTTTGCCAGTTTGGGTATTATGGCTGCCGGCATTATCACCGTCATCAAGCGCGGCGATCCTGTAACCATTATTCTTACCCAACTGGCCGCTCTGGTGGGCGGCATCTATTTCCCCATTTCCGTGCTGCCCGTCTGGCTGCAATGGGTGGCGAAACTGCTGCCGATCACTTATGCGCTGGATGCCATGCGCCTGGCGCTGCTCAAAGGCGCCGGTTGGGCTGAACTCCAGACCAGTTTACTGATGCTGGCTGGCTTTTGCCTGTTGTTATTCCCCCTCTCCCTCTTCATGTTTCGCCTGGCTGTAGAACGCGCCCGTCTGGAAGGCACCCTGACACATTATTAAAAAGGGGCGACTCATCAGTAGATTGGGGGCGACGTCTTTAGCTGCATACCCACCCCACAAAACGGGCGAAAAATAGCGGCGATGGGCAATTTTGGGCGCGTCTGCGCCCAAAATTACCCGTCGCCGATGCTGTCGGACGATGCGTCCGCGCCGGACGATGCGTCCGCGCCGGACGATGCGGGGCTGCTCGCCGAAGCGATCGCTTTGCGGGGCCGGCAGGCGGTTAAAGTGATCACCACGATTTACCGGGGTGTTACCTAGCCAGCCACATGCTGCAGAAGCTGCCCATTGGCGCTCGGTTCCGGTTTTTTGCCGTGCAGCAGTATCCCACCCACCGGCAGATAGTCGTAACCGTTTTCTACCAGCACGTCGAAATCGGGGATCATGCGCCGGCCATCAATGACCAGGTAAGGCGGCGGTACGGTTTCGATGATGGTGTGCGTCAGGCCGCGAAACTCTTCCCAATCGGTGGAGATAAAGGCGGCGTCGCTGCCGGCAATCGCCTCTTTCGCCGAGTCAAAATAGGAAATGCGGCTGAACAGGTGATTCCGGTCGGGATTGAACCAATACCGCTGCGCGTCCGCCGTCGCCAGCGGGTCATAGGCGTGGATAGCCGTGACGCCCCGCGCCAGCAGCCCTTCCACGGCTTTCAACGCCGCCGAATCGCGCATGTCGTTGGTGCGCTTCTTGAAAGCCATGCCTAACAGGGCCACCGTCTTCTGGTTGAAGTTAAAGCTGGCTTCCTGCACGGCGCGATCAATTAAATAGAACTTCTGAAATTCATTGATATTGTACACCGCTTGCAGCAGGTCCGTGGAACGCCCGGCGCGGTTCAACTGGTAGATCAGCGATTGGATGTCTTTACCAAAGCAGCTTCCGCCCGCGCCGTT
>JAGVTM010000352.1 GCA_019136785.1 Chloroflexota bacterium
AATGCCCTTTGGTCAAGGTGGACAGTTCGCGGTACGTTGGGCATAATTTGGGCGTATACTATCGCTGGCGCACAAAGGAGATAAACCATTGGAAACTATTCTGGCTACATTGCTTGACATTCACTCTATCATTCGCTGGGTCGTGGTCGTTGTGGCGGCGGCGGCGGCGCTGAAGTTTGTGCTGGGCTGGATGCAGCGAACGCCCTGGCAGGCTGCCGACCGGGGGTTGATGTCTGCCTTTACTGGGCTGATTGACCTCAACGTGACTCTGGGCATTGTCATGTTCATCATCCTTGGCGTGCAGAGCGGCGAATGGCCCATGTATCGCATTGAACATGCCGGCACGATGCTGCTCGTCGCCGTCGTAGCCCACGCCACTGCCCGCTGGCGCAAAAAGGGGGATGACGCCATGCAGTTTCGCAACAGCCTGATTGTCGTGCTCGTGGTGATGCTGCTGATTGTGGGCGGCGTCGCCAGCCTGCCCGGCGGCTGGAGTCGTTGATCATTTAGAAGTTCAACTTCTCCGAAGAAGTTGAACTTCTGGGTGAACTTATTTCTGGACGATTACTTACAATCCGTAAATCTGGCCGAATTTAGCGGTGACGTAGCGTACAAACGGTTCGTGCGTCAGCGGCTGACCGGTGGCGCGCTGCACCAGTTCCGCGGGCGTGAATTTGCGCCCGTGCTGGTGGATATTCTGGCGCAGCCACTGCAGCATAGCAGCAGGGCTGCCATTTGCCAGATCCTCCCGAATGGTCGGGTTTTGCGCCTGAGCCGCCTCGAAGAACTGCGCCGCGTACAAGTTGCCCAGGGCATAAGTGGGGAAGTAGCCAAAGCTGGGACGCGACCAGTGAATGTCTTGCAGGCAGCCTTCGCGGTTGGTCGGGGGCGTAATGCCCAGGAGCTCGTGCATTTTGTCGTTCCAGGCTGCCGGCACATCCGCCGCCCCCAGGTCCCCATTAATCAACGCCTGCTCCAGTTCAAAGCGCAAAATAATGTGCAGATTATAAGTCAGTTCATCCGCTTCCACGCGAATGTAGGACGGCTGCACTTTGTTAATGGCGCGGTAGAAATCCTCTACCGTGGCTGCGCCTAAAGCGGTGGGGAAGTGGGCTTGCAACTGCGGAAAATGCACGCGCCAGAAACCCAGGCTGCGCCCAATGTTGTTTTCAATCATGCGCGATTGGGATTCGTGGATGCCTGAGGATGCGCCGCGCGCCAGCGGCGTGCGCGCCAGTTCCTCGCCTGTGCCCTGCTCATACATGGCGTGCCCCGATTCGTGCAGCGTGCCGAACAGGGAAGGATTGAGAAAATCGGAATACCAGCGGGTGGTGATGCGGGCGTCGTGGCGGGAGAAGCTGGTGGCAAACGGGTGAGTGGCTGTGCCCAGGTGACCGCTGTTGAAATCGTAGCCCACGGCAGCGGCGATGTAACGGGCAAATGCCTGTTGTTGCGCTATGTCGTAAGGTTGGTGCAGGATGCGGCTGTCTACAGGCTGGCCCCGTTCCTGAATGGCTCGCAGCAGGGGGACAGTGGCGGCTTTCACGGCATTGAATACGGCGCGCACGTCGGCTGTGCGCGCATCCTGTTCAAATTTATCCAGCAAGGGATCGTATTTTTCATCTTCGTAGCCGTACAGGTCTGCCAGTTCTTGCCCCAGACCCACGACTTGCGCCAGCCAGGGCTGGAAGATAGCGAAGTCGTTTTGTTCGCGGGCGCTTTTCCAGGCGACGTTGGCTTGAGCGCTGATTTGGGTGCGGCGGGCCACAAATTCTGGCGGCAGTTTGGTGTTGATTTCGTAATCGCGGCGCAAGAAGCGAATAAGGCTGGCGGCAAAGGAATCGTAATCGTCCCCGTTCAAACTGGCGGCGGCGTTTTCAATCAACTCGCCCATTTCGGGCGACGTCTGCATGGTGTGTATCAGGCGGTTGAGGGTGGTCATTTGTTGGGTGCGGGCGGTCATGCCGGCAGCCGGCATGTTCACTTCCCGATCCCAACTCAACACCGCCTGCGCTTTTTGCAGATCGTGTATTTCGTAGACTCTCTGTAACAGCAAGTCGAAAGGTGTGGTCATCAGAGCGCTCCGTAAGGGTTTCCCAAACTGGAGCAGTCTCTGAGACTGCTCCAGTCTCTATCAAAATGTTAGAGAAGACGCAGCAGAGCAAAGGCTGCGGTAGCTGCGGCGATTAGCTGCGGCGGTGACAACAGCCCCGATACGCCGTCCCGATAGGGCCAGTGCAGAATGTGGACGGCAATGTAATCGGCAATAGCCCACAGACCAAAGCAGCCCACCGAGCAGAGTACAATGGCAATCGCAATGGACAGCACCAGGCAGCCTTGCGCCCAGGAGAAGCTGGTTGCCGGCATCACCCGCACTTTCGACGCGCCGCGCGCCGGCGGCGCAGCGCCCACCGGCTGCCTGGCAGCGCGCTGGCGGCGCGGCGGCGGCATGACGGCAGGCGCTACCTGGCCTGCGCCTGTGCAGCCGTAAGCGGTACAGCGGTTGCCATTAGCCTGCCAGCAGGCGGTGTGGTGGCGCGTAGCATCTTCCGGGCAGACGACCATTTCGTCTCCGGGGCGGAATGCCTCTTTGCATAAAGCGCAAGCCTCGCCCAAAAAGGGGGAGGCCTGGTCAATGGGGATCGGGGTAACTGGCACAGCCTGTCCATAAGTGCGTCGCGCCTCTTCAGGCGCGACGCACTTCTCTCCTAATCTAAAATGCGGATGGCTCGCAGCAGCCGCTCAAACAGGACGGCCCAAAAGGAACGTTTTCGCTCTTGCTGGCGGCGCTGCTCCTCCGCTTTGAGCCGCTTTTCATATCCATTGGCAACTGCCGGGCGCGGTCGCTCTTTGGGCAAATCGCTGTAGGTGATGCGCATCACGGGCCCCAGGTCTAACCCATAAACGCGGTATTCCGTATGGCCGCAGCCCAAAATGGCGCACTTGCCGCCGCTTTGCTCCCAACACGCCTTGTGGTAGAGCGTGCCGCATTTGCGACAAATGACGGGGATCAGCGACGCGCCATCTACATTTTTCTCCACGGCGCTGGCGCAAATGGGGCAGTTCAGGCTCAACTGATTGGCCTGGGCGATGTCTTCGTTGGAGATGGTTAGCGGATCGTTCTCGATCATTTCAGCCAGTTTCGGCCTTCAACTTATTGATTGTCATTTCGAACCCTGAACCTGTCGAACCCTGAGCCTGTCGAAGGGTTCCGAGTGAAAGGGCCAGGACGCCGTCATGTTGGACACATTATACCATTGTAACCAGACAGGTGCGACGCACTGCTTGACAACGGTTTACCAACTGCTGCGCGCCCAGGCGGGCCAGGGAAATTCGTAGGGGTCAACCCGTGTTTTCTGCCGGTCCCAGCAGAAGAAACCACTGCGCTGCGCCCGCGGGTCCAACACCAGGGCTATGTGCCATATCTGGGTAAAGAAGTTCTGGTGAATGAACTGATCCATGCCGGACAGAAAAATACCAAAACCCGGGTGTGTGTGATACCAGCCCACAATCACCGCATCCCCTTCGGGATACCGTTCCAGCAGCCGGTCGTTGACGTAGCGCCAGCTTTCTGGGGTATAGGTGACGCTGGCCCCGTGCATGCGGGTGTGCCGGGCAATGATAATGTCCGTAATGTGCGCCAGGTAGCGACCATCGGGCTGCTTTTCGGGCGGGGGCCCGACTAACATGCCGGCAACTTCCCGATCCATACTCGACAAAGCGTGCGCCTGCGCGTCGCGGAAAGCGGGCTCATTCATCAAAATATCTACCGCCGTCCACGTGGCGTGGCCCAGCGGACGGCGTTTGCCCAGGATGCGGATGTGCGGCGAGATGGGGCGGGCAGGCGCGCCTGGACGCGCTTCCCGTTCTTCGTGCACCGGCTCTGACTCCGCCACCGTGATACTGGGTTCGTGCTCTTCCGGCGGGGTCTCTGCGGCGGGCGGCGCGGCTTCGACGGATTCTGCCGCGGCTGCTGCTTCTGCCGCCGCCATTGCTTCTGGCGCCGCCATTGTTTCTGGCGCTGTCGCTGTTTGTGGTTCAACTGCCGGCATGGGCGCTGCCTCTGCCTGTTCGCTGTCCGTTTGCGCCGCCGCTGCGTCTGTCCGTACCGCCGCAGCCTCGCCGGCGGTTTCGTCTTTATCTTTTGGCGCGGCGGCTGGCGGCAGGGAGACGCCCAATACCACGTGGTCCAGCAGCGTCGCCAGATCAAAAGAAAGATCTGGCTCGTTTACCAGCCGGATAGCTACCGCAATGTCCGTTTGCGCGGCTAAGTCCTCTAGCCGGATCGCCTGATACGTCTGCCATACTTCTGCTTCCAGCGCATCGGCATACGTCTGCAAGTCAGCCAGCGTGCAGTCGCCCAGCCGCCTGACTTGCCCATCGCTGGTCTCCATAACCTGCGATGGCTTGACCAGGACGTGGGCAGTGGCTGTTTCTGCGGGCGATGGCAGCGACAACGTAATAACAGCCAGATAAGTGGTTTCGTTTGTCTCAATCATGTAGGTTCCGTGCGATTGTGGCGTAACGGGTGGAATTAGCGCGGCATGGTCAGAATTCGTTCCAACAGCAGCCCCAGGCTGATGAGGAGACTCAGGCTGCCCAGAAATACACCCCACCACGGGCTGATAGGCGGCAAACCGGGCCCCGCATGGCGGGCCAGCATGACGTGACTGCTGGCTTCGGTATATGGCTGGTTGGTGATTTCCCAACCGACCAGGCTGCCTGGTTTCTGGTCCAGCCATTCATAGAAGCCGGCAATGGGTAAAATTTGCTTGCCCATCCCGGCGCTTTCCCAGCCAAAAAAGCAGGCTTCCTGGCGCATGGGGTCTACTACCAGCCCCACCTGCCAGGGCAGGGTGAAGGCGGCGGAATGCACCACCACGTCATCGGCGGAGTAGAACACGCCCAGGTCGGGATGGGTGTGGAACCAGCCGACAATGTCCAGTTCAGGATATTGCGCTTCGCGGGCGCGGTTGATGTGCGCCCAGGTGTCGGCGGTGAAGGTGAAGTGGATGGGCCCGTGATCACTGGAGGGCGCCGGCAGCGCCGCCAATATTTCCACGAATGTTTGCGCCTGATGCCGGCACACGCGCCCCAACAAGGCGCCGCCGACTTCCCGTTCCATGTCGCTGATGGTGTGCGTCTGAATTTGTTGAATAGCCGTTTGCCCTAAGATGACGCGCACCTGCTTTTGCAGCGGGAACTCGCCATGCAGCGCCACTTCGCCGGC
>JAGVTM010000413.1 GCA_019136785.1 Chloroflexota bacterium
TCTGGAGGGCGTATAACGCGGAGTTGGAGAGATTGCTCGCTATCCCAAGAGGCAAGGGCGGGAACTTCTATCTAACTCAGGTTGCGAGAGTCAGCAAGCGCTTTACAAGAGCATTGGTTGCCAGCACCCTTGAAGGAGAGACGCTTCATCGTGATGCTTTTCGTCTTCTTGGTTTCTCGAAGCTCTCGACCTTCCATAAATTGGGTCACAGTCTGGGAGATGTCTGATGCCGTATCTCCTTGATTCGAATGTCTTCATTCAGGCAAAGAACTTGCATTATGGCTTGGACTTTTGCCCAGGCTTCTGGGATTGGCTGATCCAGAGGAATGTTGCTAGAGAAGTATATAGCATCGAGAAGGTTGGAGATGAACTTGCCGCGGGCGGTGACGAGCTTTCAGATTGGGCCAAACAACGCGGGCCGGGCTTCTTTCTTAAGCCGGACGCTGCACTACTTCCTGCGCTCGGGACGGTAAGTGCTTGGGTCATGGGGCAGAGATACGCCCCCGCTGCTGTAAACACATTCCTGCAGGTGGCAGACTACTACCTTGTCTCCTATGCATTAGCTCATGGTTACACCGTTGTAACGCACGAAAAGGCGGCACCTTCAGCTAAGATCATTAAGATTCCAAATCCTTGCATTGCGCTAGGTGTGAAGGTCATGACCCCGTTCGAAATGTTGCGTCACGAACGAGCCAAGTTCGTTCTGGGCTAGGAATTATATTTTCAAGCGGCTATGCCGTTTGTTGGATAGAACTCTTGTCCCCATGCCTGCATCCTCTGTCCCCGATTCTGTTGAATAGCGTCTGACCCGGCACGAATTTGCGGGAAAAGGAAGTGCCGTCCGCAGCAGAATTCCAGCGGCGGATGTGCAGATTCTCGGGATCGATATGTTCAAGTCCGACGATTCTTTCAAGGCCCTTGGCCACGGGATTGCGCTCCACGAGGTTGGCGTTCTTCACCACCTCCCCAAACTTCACCATTTTCCAGCCGGATTTCAGTGATTTTGCGCTCATTCGTTCATCCCTTCCCTGATTTCTCGCACCAATGGTGCGAATTTTTGGATTTCCTGACTGCTCTCAAGAGAATTCGTTACGCACCAGCAGCCCAAGCCGAACTTGATTGCTGTCGGACCACTCATTTTCCGCCTCCGGTCTTCGATCAGTTCCTGCTTGCGGGTCTGGATGGCAAAGTAGCACTGGGCAAAAGCAATAGGTTCCTTGCGCGGGTCGCCGTTCTGGGCTATCAGATAACAGGCGTAGCGGGTGAGCATAAAATCCTCAATGGATCGCTCAGCTCCGCTTCCCAACTTAACCATTTTCGTGACCCCACGAAAATGGTTGTCTGGGTCGTAGCCAGTTGTTTCACAAGAGGTAATAGCTCTTGCTATGGCAGTCTGAAAGTTTTCCCAGCGAGCGTAGCCAAGCGGTTCCATCAGGTCACGGGCAAACCAAAATTCGACGCCCTCATCGGGAATCCTCTGACTCAGCGAATCAAAACGTGACTGCATTTGCTGAATTGTCTTGTTATCCATACGTATTCTCCTGAACCATTTTCCCGACGCCGGAAAAATGGTCTGTCCATGTGCGCAACGGATTGGTGCAACCATTGGTTGCACTTTCTCGTCGCCCTGATCGCGTTGGCAAAACAAATACTTGTAAAAACCAATCGTTTGTATTGGAGGCTTTTTGCAGGCCGGGCGCTTTGAGGTAATTGGCGTTGGTCTGCTCATCCCTATTGGAAAAATCTGCGTTCATCTGCGTAATCTGCGGTTTCATCAAATCAAAACTCCATCCGCAGATTTCGCAGATTTCGCAGATTGAAAACCAATCGCTTGTACTGGAGGGCTTTTTGCAGGCCGGACGCTTTGAGGTAATTGGCGTAGGTCTGCTCATCCTTATTGGAAAAATCTGCGTAACCTGCGGATTCATCAAATCAAAGCCCCCGGAACAAACAGGGTTACAATATAGCAGACTGAGGGCTACTAGCAACCTTACACGAAGAATCTGGGTAAATCGCGGGCGACCATCGCGCGCGAAAGGCCCCCCACCTCCGCCGCGCCGCGCCCGCACTCTGAACGGCGCGGGGAAACGCGATGGCGCGCGGGTGGGGCGCGGGATGACGAGCGGCGAAAGAGGTAAGATGAGGGAGGCGCGATGCCCTGTGCGCGTGCGTACAGCAGGTACCCGTGTCGCCGCGTCTTCCCTTTCCTTGGCCTCTCTTATGGGCTGATTAGCCGCGCCACCTCGCCAGCCAATCCGAGCAGTTTGGCATCGTGGAGCGATTGCATGTACCAGACATCGAAACCGGCGTTGAGGAAGCTGTTACCGCGAGCGTCAAGATATTGATTGACTCTTTCGAGCAGATTTCCGCTCAATTTACCAGACTCTACAGCCTGCTGAATGAAGAGAATCGCCTCGGCCAACTGCACACCTTCGCGTAGCATCTCGAAACGCTCCGTCACCATTGGGCCATCGGCGCCGGGCGCGAGTAGCGCTCTGGTGCTGTTGCCAGGGCCGCCGGTACCGCGGCCATTGCCGATCAGATAGGCGCGCCCGCGGGCATCCTTGAGAGGGAAGAGGTCAACGCCAAAATCACTTACGCCGTTATGGCCCATCATGATTTCATCTTCGGCAATGCGGCGCAGATCTACCAAGGGGGAGTTGTCGTGGAAGCAGCCGCGGTAGGTGAAATTCCAGAAGCTGGAACGCTCTTTTAAGAGGGCACTGTAGCCACGCGCTGTTGATTTGCCGGCATTCCAGACGGTATCGGCATAGCGCACCGGCATGGTGACCTTCTTGTCAAGTGTGGGCCAGCGCATGCCGAGGGTACCGTTGTGGGCGGTATAGTACCAGGCGGCATCGGGCCAGATGCGATGTAACAGGCTGTTGACAGCCGGTTTAGCCGGATAGCAGTAGCTGCTGTGGCCCATGGTAGTGATGTCCCACCAACCGCGCGCCTCGATGCGTTTGCGCGCCTCGTCCAGTACCGGCTTCCAGAAAGCAAAGCTCTCCTCGGTGCCGGGTGCCGGTACCGCCAATTTATCGAGTTTGCCGCTGGTGGGATCAAAAAGGGTGACATAACGGGCACTCAGCTCGCCATCATGTTCGATTAGGTCGCCCTTGACCTTGGTTTCGCCCCAGCAGTTGACGCGCAGAATAGTCGGCTTACCGATTGTGCGCTCTACCATATCGAGATATTTGTCGAAGTTGGTGAAGTCATATTTGTAGCCACCCTTGCCATCGGCTATCCAGCGAGCCAACGACTCTTCGTTGCTACTGCTGCTATCACCTTTGTTGCCGCCGTAGTAGTTGATCACAAGATTGACCTTCGCTTCACGCGAGTTGACCTCAGACATCAAGGTCATCGAACGGCTGATTAACTGCAAATGGCGTTCGCTCCAAAGAGGTACCTCATAATATTGCGCCAAGGCATCCTCAGAGATGTAGCCGAAATTGTTGACACGAAAGGCTTTGGGATCAGGCGCCACCCAGTCGCTGACGGTTAGACGGAGCGGTACCTTGAGCGGCTCAACGCCGGCGGCGCTCACTGTGACAACGCCTTCATAGAGACCGGCGGCGCAGTCGGCGGGGCTCTTGATGGTGAACCACAGAGGGGCGACTGCTGCGGGTGCATCTTGAGTGCCCTTTGAGGTAAGCCAGTAGAAGTTGCCCTTAGGGAAGGTTGCCTTGGTGGCCGCAATCGTGGCCGGAAGGGTATCTACAAGTGCGTCAAAGCGGTTTGCCGATACCCAGCTCTCGCCTGCCGCGCCCTGGCGAGCGATCCTGACACGCACGGAGTTGGCGGCGATAGCGCCTTTGCCGGCGCTATGGCGCAGATCACTGACGCTTACTTTGAGTCCATTGATATCGGAGGGCGCGCTAACCATCAAGCGTCCAGAGAAGGTCCCATTGCGCGGCATATTCATGACGATAGGGCGTAGCGGCTCGGCGGGGTCGCCATAATCAAAGGCGCTAACGGTGTCGCTCGGCGCGCAATTCCAGAGCTGCAATGTGGTGGGGCGGCATGAAGGGGTGACCTTGCCGCTGCTCACAACGCGCACTTCGGCTTCGAGCAGCCCGATTGGCGGCCAACCAGCATTGCTCTCACGCTGGCCGATGCCACCTTTGGCGATTGCCTGCGGCACCGGCGCTTGCACAGCCTCGATCGCTACGACATTGACCCCTTTGCGCAACAAGGCGGTCGGAATAGCGACCTGCTTTAGGGAGCGCATGCGCTTCGCAAGGCGATCGCTGTTTTTGGTGTCACGAACCAAGAGCGGTTTTCCTTCCGGCGTGAGAAAGGCTTCCATCGGATAGTCTTCGGCCACGGTGCGTTCGCCAACCGCGCCAGCGGGCAGATGGCCGCGTGCGACCTCTTTGCCATTAACAAAGATGGCGACGCCCCCCCAGTAGTCCAGCGAGATGGAGCACTCCTTAACCGTAGCGGGATCGTCCAGCACGAATTTGCCGCGTGATACGATAATACCGACTGAATAGGGCTTATAAAAGGGGCGTGGGTTGGCGCCCGATATCGTTGTTGTCGGCTGCGGCAGGCGGCGGCGCGGCCAATCGCTGTCGTCAAACTCGACACTCTGCCAATTGGCCGGCGGCAGAGGTGAGAAGCAAATCTCTTCAGAATCTTTAGATGTGATGCTACCCCAAACCCAGTTCACATCAACAGGGTGCAGACCTTTGTCGTCGGCGCGCATGAAAGAGGCACGGGAGACAGCAAAATAGTGCCACAGACTATTCCCATCTAAAACCACCGTCCCTGCGGCAGCGCCGTTCTCCTGTGCCATAGCCTGATTCGAGAGACCCAACGTGAGGGCCAGCGTCAAGTATCCTACTATCCGTTTCATCATATTGTTGCCTCGTTCACATTTTCAATATCCAGCAAATGCAGTCGTCGCGACGCTCGGCACCATGCCTATTTTGCAATTATTGAAACGAGAGATTGTAACAGCCCCCCTGCAAAAGTCAAAGCCACGCTCAAGGATTACGATAGATTACGCTCCCCAAGGCAGCCGTGCGCGCAAAGGCGTCTTCACCACGACTTCACATTTCAGCGACTCGGCAAGGAGTTTTGTATCAAACATTGAGAACAAACTTATCCTGATAGACGGTGCAATGCTGTCCCAATATATGATTGAATTTGGGGTCGGCGTGGCCACAGACGCCGTTTATGGAGTAAAAAGATTAGACTCTGACTATTTCACTGACCCCTGACAG
>JAGVTM010000501.1 GCA_019136785.1 Chloroflexota bacterium
GCCTGCTCTCCGTACAGTGGGAGATCACCTACCGCTGCAACGAACGCTGCACCCACTGCTATCTGGATGTGCTGCCCCCCCGCGCGCAAATGCCCGGCGAACTCAACACCGAAGAAGCCAAACGCATCATAGACGACCTGGCGGCTTTGGGGGCTTTGACCATCACCTTCTCCGGCGGCGAAGTTTTTCTGCGCCGCGACATATTTGAAATCTCCCACTACGCTCGCCAGAAAGGGTTTGCCATTCGCTACTTCACCAACGGCATCTTGATCAAACCCGCCGTTGCTGATAAGATTGCGGCTGTTAAACCCGTCGTCGTGGAGTTAAGCGTTTACGGCAGCGACGCCCAGACGCACGACTCTATCACGCAGGTTCCTGGTTCCTTTGACTTGACCATGCGGGCGATCCGGCTGCTGCTGGAACGAAATGTGCGCTGCATCATCAAAACGCCCATCATGAAGGAAAACATTCACCAGGTGGAAGCGCTGCAAGAGTTAGCCGCCGATTTGCAAATTGCTTTCCAGTACGACCTGACCATCATTCCCAAGCACACCGGAGACGTTTCACCGCTGAAGCACCGCCCCACAGACGACCAACTGCTGGGATTTTTGCGTGAGCGCGTCTCCCCGGACACCTGGACCCTCTACCCGCAAAATGATTCGTTTCGTTTCTGCGGCATTGGCTTGAACAGTCTGAATATCAGCCCCACCGGCGAAATTCAAACCTGTTTGGGCGCCCGCGTCACTGCCGGCAACTTGCGTGAAAACTCCGTCGAGAGAATCTGGAAAGACTCCCCCGTCTGGGAAGAGACCAGCAATCTCACCTTACAAAACCTACCCGTTTGTTCAACTTGCGAGCTGCGCCAGTTCTGCGTCCGCTGCCACGGCACAGCCGCTTTTGAAGATGGCGATATGCTCGGATGTTCATCTGTGGCGTATCGCGAAGCCCGCTTACGTCGCCAGGCGTATCAAGAAAACCGTCGTCTCATGGATAAAGGAGTGAATTAGGATGCTCAATAACGACAAAGTGCAAGAGAAGAAAACGTACGAAAAGCCGGCCGTCATCCACAGCCAGGTTCTGGAAAGCGTCGCTGGCGCTTGTCCGCCAGGTGAACCCACCAATGGGAAGACGGGTACGGAAGATACTTGCCAGCAGATCTCTAGCTAGGCAATCAGAGAGAGGAGACGTTGCGCTGCAACGTCTCTACGAGACAATTTTTGGCGACGCATTAGCCACCTGGGTGGTCTGTTTTGGGTTTGTCTGCGGGCAAACTGGTTTGCACAACTGAAGATACTCGCAGGAGGGTATCTACCCCGGTAATCAGGCAAGGGCTAGATAAATTTCGTTTATCTGGCCCTTGTTGCTGTCTGGGAATAACCATTTGAGGAACAAGCCCTTATGGATTACGTCGCAAGGAAACGTTTGAGCATCCTGGTCGTTACACTTCTCTTCCTGGCTGTCGCCGCCTCGCGCGCCGCCTCCCACCCCTCCCACGCCCAGGCGGACGATGTCCAAACGGACGCCGCCCAAATAGGCGCATCCACACTGGCAGCGCCAGGTATCCGCCTCCTGTCCGCTGATGACAACGGCCTCACCCTGCAAATTCAGACGCCCCCCTTACAACACACGGCCCTGGGCGACGCTGCCGCGGGCGCGGGCGCAGCGTCTTCCGATGCCGCGGCGTCTTCCGCTGCCGCGTCGTCTTCCGCCGCCGCGGCGTCTTCCGCCGCCAGCATCAGCCGCCTGCACATGCCCGGTTACGCCAGCCTGTCTGCCCCGGGCCTGCCCGAACTGCCGCAGCGCAGCCTCGTCATTGCCCTCCCCCCTGGCGCTGTCCCCCACATCCGTAGAGACGTTGCAATGCAACGTCTCTACCATATATCTGGCATAACCGTGGCCCCCGCTCCCCAAACCGAACTGGCTGCCTATGATTACGGCGACCCGCACGCCGTGCCCGAATTCACCACCAGCCGCGCCCCCAATCAAGCCGCCTACGCCCTGGATGCCTTCTACCCGGCAGAGCCGGTCAGCCTGGGATCGGAAACCTGGCTGCGCCAGCAGCGCGTCGTCACCCTGCGCCTCAATCCGGTTCAGGTCAACGCCGCTCGCGGCGCTGCCCGCGTCTACACCGAACTACTCATCCACGTTGACTTTGAGTATCCCCAGGGCAGACCGCCTGCCCAACCTACCCGCCCCGAAAGCGCCGTCTTTGAACAAATTTTGCAGCGCACCCTGCTCAACTATGAACAGGCGCGCGCCTGGCGACAACCCACCGCAGGTGGGACAGCCGCCGCGCCGCTGCCCGCCGCCGTTGCCAGCGCCTCCCCCTGCCTGGGCAGCAACGCCTTCCGCATTGCCTTGCAAGAAGATGGCATTTATGCCCTGACCCACCAAAGCCTGGCGAATGCCGGCATGCCCGCCGCCGTCGCCGCCTCCACCCTGCGCATGTGCCACCGCGACCAGGAAATTGACATCCAACTGCTGGACGCCAACGGCAACAACCAGTTCGAGTCAGGCGATACCATTCTCTTCTTCGGCGCCGCCTTGCGCACCCAGGAAACCGACACCAACATCTACTGGCTGACCTACGGCGGCAGCGCGGGCCAGCGCATGACCCAGACCGCCGCCAACCCCAACGGCGCGCCCCGCCCCGCCGGCTACGCCGCCGCCTACCATCTCGAACAGGACAACAGCTACTACAGCCGCATCCCCACCCTGGACTTGAACGACCACTGGTACTGGCGCGCCCCGCTCAACAGCGCCAGCGACAACACCCTGTCCATCACCTTTTCCCTGGACAATCTGGTGACCGCGCCGCAAAACGCCGCCGTGCCCATTCGCGCCGAACTGTGGGGCTGGATTCAACATGAAACCCACAGCTACCGCGTTAAATTAAACGGTTACACCGTAGACACCACCAACACCTTCACCGGCTCCGGCGTCAGCAACGCCAGCCACACCTTTGACGCCAGCAGCGACGCCGCTGCGCTCATCAATAACGGCGTGAACACCCTGACCATTGAAGCCATCAAAAACGCCAACCTCACCGATCATCTCATGTTGGTGAACTGGGCGGAAATCACCGTGCAGCGCCAGTTTGTGGCCAGCAGCGACCGCCTGCTGTTCAACTTCGACCAGCCGGGCAATTGGGAATTCAGCGCCGCCGGCTTCAGCGCCGCCGCCCGCATTTTCGATGTCACCGACCCCGACCATCCCGTCGCCCTGACCACCACTGCCTCTGGCCCAGGGGACGTCATCTTCAGCCAGACCATCAGCGCGCCCCGCCAATACGCCCTGGCGGCCCCCAATGGCTACCTGACGCCATTGAGCATCACCAAAGACACGACCTCCAATCTGCGCGGCACGGGCCAGCAAGCCGACTACATCATCATTACCGACCCGCTGCTGAACAACGCCCTTTCGCCTTTAATCAGCCGGCGGCAGCAGGAATACTCGGTCAAAAAGGTGTACGTGCAAGACATTTTTGATGAGTTCAGCTACGGCATCTTTGACCCGCTGGCTATCCGCGATTTCCTGCAATACACGGCGGAACAGTGGCAGACGCCCGCGCCCACCTTTGTCCTGCTGGCGGGCGACGCCACCTATGACTACACCGACAACCTGGGCTTGCAAACGGGGAATGAGGCGCTTGTGCCGGCATTTCTCCGCTCTGGCGTAGACAGCAACCTGGGCGAAGCCGTCGCCGACAACCAATACGTGGACTTCAACGGCGACAACCTGGCGGACATGCTGCTGGGCCGGCTGCCCGCCCGCACAGCCAGCGAACTGACCAACATGATCAACAAGATCATCGCCTACGAAAACGCCCCCGCCGACCTCACCTGGCAGGGCAGCCACCTGATCCTTAGCGACAACGGCTACCTGCCATCGGTTGTATCTCCTCCCGATTGCGAACAAGACCCGGCTGGCGATTTCTTCAACCACGTGGACGAATTCGTCCAGGCATTTCTGCCCAACTCCCAGACGCTGCATCGCGTCTACTACGCCCCGCCTGAATGCTACCCGCAAGACTCCCCGTACTATACCCGCAGCGCCGAAGAGACCACCCTGCGCTTCCTGCCCCTGTTCACCCAGGGGCACGCCCTGGTGAGCTACGTCGGTCACAGTTCCATTGTGGAATGGGGCAAAGAAAAATATCTGACAACCAGCCTGGTGTCGCAGCTACAAAATGGCAGCCGCACCCCCATCATGCTGCCCATGACTTGCCTGGTGGGCTTTTACCACCAGCCGCAAGGCGACAGCCTATCGGAAATGGTGCTTAAATCCACCCAGGGCGGCTCCGTCGCCAGCTACACGCCGTCTGGCTTGCAAGTCCAGCATGGGCATGATTTTCTGCTGGAAGGCTTCTATGCGGCCATCTACCAGGGCAACGCCGTCGTGTTGGGCGACGCCATCTTTGGCGCCAAACAGCAGCTTTACAACGGCGACACCTTTGGCGTCTATGAAGATTTACAGGACACTTATATGCTGCTCGGCGATCCCGCGCTGCGCCTGAACATCTGCACCCAATGCACGCGCACCTTCCTGCCCGCCAGCATCTCCCAATAACGGCCATGGAGACACCCCAGGTTGCCGGCATGTTGCGCTACAGCTTACAGCAGGGGCAGCGGCCCTTCATCGCCATCACCAGCGACAGCATGGCCCCCCTGCTGCGCCGCGGCGACCAGGTGCAGGTAGAAGCCGCCGCCTGGCAGACGCTGCAAGCGGGAGATGTGGTGCTGGTACAGGCCCCCGTGGACCTGTTGACCCACCGCTATTGGGGCAGTGTGCCCCAGGCGCACACAAACTGTCTGCTGCTGCGCGGCGACCGTCCCCTGGAGTTTGACGGGCTGCTGCCGGCATCCAGCCTCATTGGTCGCGTCATATGCCGCCGCCGCCAGCAGCGCGTGCTCGATTTGCAGCGCGGAGCCGGCGGCTGGCTCAACCGCCATCTGGCCCGCCTCAGCCGCGCCGAAATCCGTCTATTTGGCGCTGCCAATGCTCTCCCCGCCGCCGAGCGGGCCTACCTGCCCCTGTCGCCCTTCCCTGGCGCCGCTTGGCTGCGCCGCCGCCCCTGGGCTATGCGCGCCATTCGCCGCACCCTGTACGCCTGGGCGTCGCTGTTGGCGCGGCTGGTGGCTTGAGAATTTAGATGAACAACAGTTCATAAGCAGGCCACGTATTATGCACAATAAGCGCCTATTCTTCATCTTCCTGATCGTCGCCCTGGCTGCTGCCGCCCTGCTACCCTTCGGCTGCGCCGCCTCCACCGCCCAGGCCAGCGTCACCCTGAGCGATTTCCGCGCCCAGGGCGGCTCCAGCCACATCACCCTGTTCTGGGAAACCGCCACCGAACTGGATAACTTCGGCTTCCACCTCTGGCGCGGTCAGACCAATGACCTGGACAACGCCGGCCGCATCACCGCCAACCTCATTCCCAGCCAGGTGGGTGGGCAGCCCATTGGCGCCAGCTACGAGTACCAGGACAACACCACCCAACCGGAAACGCTGTATTTCTACTGGCTAGAAGCTATAGACGTGAACGGTCTGTCGGCCTTCTACGGCCCCGAACAAGGCATGATGACCAACAGCCAGCCTTTGGGCACGGCTACGCCCGGCAGCGGGCCCACGCCGCTGCCCACCAGCACCGCCCAAGCCGCCAATACGCCGCCGTCCACCAATACCCCGCCGCCTGCCGCTTCGCCCTCGCCCACGCCGCGTCCCCAGGCCAGCCCCACGCCCACGCGCCAGCCCACCAATACGCCGCCGCCTACGGCTAATGTAGCTGCGCCGGAACCCACCAAAGACAATGCGGCCACCGTCCCGGCGGCCACCTTGCCGGCTGATGCGCCGCCGGCTGCCGGCATTCCCCCCACGGCCCAAACCGATCCCCCCACCGCCCCACCGCAGGTGGAGCTGCCGCCCCAACCCACCACCGCCGTGGCTGCCGGCAGTGGGGACGCTGAAAACGACCCGGCGGCGGGCGTGCCCACCCTTGACAGCCAGTTGGGCGTCGTCGGCGCCAATGCGCCCCTGGCAACCCCGCCTGCAGCCGCTGGCGACACGCCTGCCGCTGCCGCTAACCGGCTGCCGCCCATTGCCTTGTGGGGGCTGGCTGCCGGCATCTTGCTCAGCCTGGGCGGCATCCTCGCCGCCGCTGCCCTGTTCAAACGTCGCCAGACCGATCAATAAACGAATACGCGAGACCCTTATGAACAAACCCCGTCCCGCTTTGCTCATTGGCCTGGGCCTGCTCACCATCCTCTCCCTCATTGCCAGCGCTTACTTCTTCCTCAAAGGGCGCGCCCCCAACCAGACCATCCCCAGCAAGCCGCTGCCGGTCGGCGCCGGCCCCGCTGCCCTGCGCCTGACCATCTACGAAACGGGCATCACCGCCGTGTCGCTGGCGCAGATACGGGACGCGGAATTACCCTTTGAAACCTTTTCGCCGCAGGCGCTGGCCCTGAGCCGCGACGGGCAGCCGGTTCCCTTTTTCGTCCAGGGCGAAGGGCGCGACGCCGCCCTCTACTTCTACGCGCAAGCCATCACCGAGACGCTGGCTGCCCCGGCCGTGTATTGGCTGGCGCCCGGCGCGGGGCAGGCTATGACCAGCCGCGACGCCGCTGCTGCCGCCGCCCCCGCCGCCAGCTTTGAAGACCGCCGTTGGGAAGCCAACACCACCTTCCTGGCGCAAGCCAGCGGGCACGACCTATGGTTGGGCCAGCTCATTTTTGCCCCCAGTTCCCAGGAAATCCCCCTGGACGGCGTCACGTCTACGGGCGGCCCGGCGTCGCTGACCGTGCGCATCTGGTCTAACAATCAGGCCCCGCCCAACCCCGACCATCACGTGGAAATCCTGCTCAATGGGGTCAGCGTGGCGGACCAATATTGGGAAGGCATCCGCGAGCAGACGATTGAGATAGAAGTAGCTGCCGGCATTCTGCGCCCCCAGGACAACGTGCTCACCATTTCCGCCCCCGGCGACACCGGCGCCGCCGGCGAACAACTTTACCTGGACTGGGTCGCCCTATCCTACGAAAGCAGCCTGGATGCGGGCCCGCGCCAGGTACATTTCACCCCTGCCGCCGCCAGCGCCGCCGTTCACGCCCTGCACCGTCAAGACGGCATCCTCCTGGACGTCACCGATCCCCACCAGCCGCAGCGGATCGCTCCGTCCACTTTTTCCGGGCGCTCCGCCTACTTCCCGGCCACCGTTGGCGCCCGCTACGCCGCCGCCAACCCAGAGCACGCACACCAGCCCCTCGTCAGCCTGGTCCCCGCCTGGGAGCCGCTGCAAACGTCCATTGCCGGCGCCAACTACGTCGCCATTGTGGCGGACGTTGCCGGATTCGACGCCGCCTTGCAGCCCTTGTTGGCATATCGCCAGGAACAGGGCTTGCGCGTGGTCGCCATCCCCGTAAACCAGATCTACGACGAATTCGCCTTCGGGCGGCAGACGCCCCAAGCCATCCGCGACTTCCTGGCTTACGCCGTAGCCAACTGGACCCCCGCGCCCCACTTCGTCTTGCTGGCCGGCGATGCCACTTACGACGTGTATGACTTCGCTGCCGGCAAAAACCGCAACCTGATCCCCACCCACCTGGTCAACACCCTGTTCGCCGGCTACGTCGCCAGCGACACCTGGTACAGTCTGCTGGGCGACGACACCCTGTCCCCCACCCTGGCTATTGGCCGTTTCCCCGCCCAAACCGCCGCCGAACTGGAAACGATGGTCGCCAAGACCATCAACTATGAAACCAACGCTTCCCTGGAATGGACCAGCCGCGCCCTGCTCGTCGCTGACGATGAAAGCAACTTCAGCCAGGCTTCCGACAACCTGGGCGGGAATCTGGCGGCTTTTGGCTTCCAGACGGAAAAGCTGTATATGGAACAGAACGACGACACCGATTTCAACAAAGATGCCATTTTGGGCGCGCTCAACCGCGGCGTGGGCATCCTCAATTACGTGGGGCATGGCAGCATTGAAGTGTGGGGGGATGAGAAGGTGCTGCGCGCTGAAGATGCCGGCACGCTGGCCAACTTCAACCGCCTGCCCATCTTCACCACCTTCACCTGCCTCAACGGCTACTTCAACCATCCCCAGGTAGACGCCCTGGCAGAAACCCTGCTATGGGCGGAAGGCGGCGGCATCGTCGCCGCCATTGCCCCCTCCGGGCGCACCACCACCAACCAGCAGGTGCCCCTGGCGGATGAGTTTTACGACACCCTGCTCAACGGCGAATCCCTCACCCTGGGCGAAGCCCTGCAAGCCGCCAAAATCGCCGCCGCCGCCCGCGAAGACCTGGCCGACGTCATCCACACCTTCAACCTCCTGGGCGACCCCGCCCTCCACTTCCAACACCCCACCGGCTAACCCTGGTGCGTCGCACTTGCAAAGTGCGACGCACCGCCCAACCTCTCAACGCACCGCCCAACCTCTCCGCCTCCCCAAAATTCCCTCTTGACCAAAACGAACACCCGTGCTATTCTTTGTGTCTATGCGAAAATACCCGCACCACAAGGAGATAGTCACGCATGAGCGATACGCCGCAAGACCCCTTATTTTCCTCTGACGAACTCCCCCCGCCCCCCGGCGCCTTTCCCCTGAATGCCAACGCCTCCCTACAGGCGGCTCTGGGTCTCTTTCAGCAGCACATGCAAGAAGAAGGCTTCTCCGTGCACACCCAAAAAGCCTTCGCCAGCGACGTGCGCCTGCTGGGCAAATACCTGGGCATCGGTCAGCCCATTGGTGACATTGGCACCAAAAATCTGAACGATTTTCTGCACTGGCTCACAGAGGAGCGCGGCGTTCCCTGCCGCCCCAAATCCTACGCCCGCCGCGTCACCACCCTCAAAGTGTTCTTTGGCTGGTTGCACGAGAAAGGGGTGCTGGTGATTGACCCGGCCAACGCCGTCATTCAACGCACGGTGCGCAGCCCCCTACCCACCGTGCCCACAGAGGCAGATCTGGCTAAAGCCCTGGCCACCGCCGCCGCCTGGCGGCGCGGCGAAGGGGACGCCCACGGCAAACCCGACGCCCGCCCCCACCTGCTGCTGACGCTGCTGCTGCAAACGGGCATCAAAAAAGGGGAAGCCATGGCTATCGTGCCCAACCACATTGACGACAGCAACCCCGTTCGCCCCATTTTGCACATTCGCTACAAAAACCCCCGCCTGCGCTACAAAGAACGCAAGCTGGAACTGTCGCCGGACTGGCTGGAGACATTGGCTGAATATCTGGCGCAGTATGAGCCGCCGGACACCCTGTTCACTTGCACCGCCCGCAACCTGGAATACATTCTGCGGGACGTGGGCGAAGCCGCCGGGCTGAAACCGGGCCTGCTCTCTTTTGAAAACTTGCGCTGGACGTCGGCTTTGCGCGACTTTGCCCAAAAAGTAGAGCAGGACAAGATTCGGCAAAAACTGGGGCTGTCGAAGGTCACCTGGCGCGAAACGCGGGCCAAACTGGCGCAGCTTCACGAGCAGCAATCGGAGACGCATCGTGGATAACATCATCAACACCCTGGAAACGTTAGCCGTCACCTATGGCTTGCGCCTGCTGGGCGCGGCGCTCATCCTCCTCGCCGGGCGCTGGGCTGCCGGTTTTCTGTCGCGGTTAACGGGCAAGCTGATGCGGCAGGCGAAGGTAGACGGCACGCTGGCGCGCTTTGCCCAAAGCATCGTCAACGTGGGCATCATCGTTTTCACCGTCCTGGCGGCTCTCAACCAGGTGGGCGTGCAAAACACCTCTATCATTGCCTTCCTTGGCGCCGCCGGGCTGGCAGTGGGGCTGGCGCTGGAAGGGGCGCTGGCGAACTTCGCCGCCGGCGCGCTCATTTTGATGTTTCGTCCGTTTAAGGTGGGGCAGTGGGTGGAACTTGCCGGCATTTTTGGCCTCGTCGAAGAAATCCAGATCTTCAACACCATCCTGCTCACCCGCGACAACAAAACCGTCATCATCCCCAACGCCCAGGTCACCGGCAGCCCCATCACCAACTACTCCCACAAAGGGCTGCTGCGCCTGGACATGGTTTTTGGCATTGGCTATGGCGACGACCTGCTGAAAGCAAAGCGGGTGCTGCAAGAGATTCTCCACGCCGAACCCCGCGTCGCCCGCGAACCCGTCCCTACCGTTGGCGTGCTGGAATTGGCTGACAGCAGCGTCAACCTGGCTGCCCGCCCCTTCGTCAAGCCCGACGATTACTGGTCGGTGCAGTTTGCTGTTACCGAACAGGTGAAGCTGCGCTTCGACGCCGAAGGCATCTCCATCCCCTTCCCGCAGCGCGACGTGCATCTCTTCTCCACCAGCTAAACGCCCGCTGCCTGAGCCTGTCGCAGGCCCGCGCCATACTGCCGCCACGCAGTCAGTTGGAGTTTAAGGACGTAATTCGGCAAACGGGGGAAGCAAGCCCCCATCCCCCAACCCCCTTCCCCCTAAAGGGGGAAGGGGGCTTTCGGAGAGGGCGAGGACGTTGCGCGTCCTTGCCCACCATCTGTGATGACATCCCTACCTCTCTCTCCCCTGTATCAAGAAATCGAATCCTTGCCTGCCCTGCTGTCTGACCTGCTTGCCCCCCTGGCCCGCGCCGCCGCTGTGGCCTTATCGCCAGAGCGCTGCCGGCAAGTACAGCGCGTCTACCTCACCGGCTGCGGTGACAGCCACCACGCCGCCGTAGGCGCTGCTCTGGCGTTCCGCCAGTTGGCGGGCCTCCCCTGCGAACCGCTCACCGCCCTTTCCTTCAGCCGCTACCGCGCCCCTTACCTGGCTGGAAGCGGCGGCGACGCCCTGGTCATGGCCATCTCCGTCAGCGGCAGCGTCACCCGCACCATCGAAGCCCTGCACCTGGGGCGTCAGGCGGGCGCCTGGGGCATTGCCGTCACCGGCGGCAGCCAGACGCCGCTGGCGCAGGTCAGTCAGGCTGTGCTGGAAATGCGCGTCCCCCCCTTAGCCGAAGCCCCGCCCGACCTGGTCGTGCCCGGTCTGCGCAGCTACGCCGCTTGCCAGTTGGCGCTGTACCTGGCAGCCATTCAGCTAGGCCAGGCGCGCGGCTTCCTCCACCCACCGCAGGCGCAGCAGTTGCGGCAAGAACTGGCGGCGCTCGGCGCCCAGGCTGCCCAAACCACCGCCCATGCCGCCCCCCTGGCGCAAAAATGCAGCCAGGCCTGGGCAGACGCCGGCCACTTTGTCTTTGCCGGCGGCGGCCCCAACTATGGCGCCGCCCTCTTCAGCGCCGCCAAAATCCTGGAAGCCAGCGGCGACCCCGCCGTCGCTCAAGACCTGGAAGAATGGGCGCATCTGCAATACTTCGGTCGCCAGCCGGACACCCCCACCTTCTTCCTCACCGCCGCCCAGGCGGACGCCGACCGCGCCGCCGAAGTCGTCACGGCTGCCCTGGCTATTGGTCGCCGCGTCGCCGTCGTTTCGCCCGCCGGTTCCGCTTTTCCTGTGCCGCCGCCGGCTATCCACTTTCCCCTGCCGGCCCCCGTGCGCGAATGTTTCTCCCCGCTGCTGACCACCTTGCCAGGGGCGTTATTAGCCGCCGCCCGCGCCGACCTGCTGGCAGAGCCGTACTTCCGCGCCTTTGGCGGTGGGCGCAGCCGTGAAGGCGGCGGCGGCATCTCCCGCATCCGCACCAGCCATCGCCGCCTGACCCTCTAAAAGTTCTTTTCTTGTAACGATACACGCCCTCTGGGATTTAACCACGAAGGCGGCGGCGACCACAAAGTTCTTCCCTTTATCTTTGCGTTCTTCGCATCTTTGCGGTGAATAGTTACCTTTTCTTTATCTTTGCGTTCTTCGCGTCTTTGCGGTGAGTAGTTACCTTCCCTTTATCTTTGCGTTCTTTACGTCTTTGCGGTGAGTAGTTACCTTTTCTTTATCTTTGCGTTCTTCGCGTCTTTGCGGTGAGTAGTTACCTTTTCTTTATCTTTGCGTTCTTCGCGTCTTTGCGGTGAGTAGTTACCTTTTCTTTATCTTTGCGTTCTTCGCGTCTTGGCGGTGAGTAGTTACTTTTGGACGATTACTAATAATGTTGCCAGACTACGTTACCGGCGGCGGTCTCCGCATAGACACCCTGATCACCCACACAGGCGAAGCCCGCATTGGTTTACCCGGCGGCAACGCCCTCTACGCCGCCGTTGGCGCAGCCTTGTGGGGCGAAAATGTAGGCGTTTGGGCTCGCGTCGGCAGCAATTACCCGCTAACGTGGCTGGCGCAGTTAGCTGCCCACGGGCTGGCGCACCAGGGCATTGTCCACCTGCTCGAACCCCACGACCACCGCACCTTCTACGCTTATCTGCCCAACGGCAGCCGTGACGACGCCGACCCCGCCGCCCATTTCGCCCGCATTGGCCAACCCCTACCCCCCTTCTTGCGCGGCTATGTCCACTCCACCTTGGGTCAGGACGACCCCGCCCGCTACGAACCCCTGGCGCTGCGCCCCGCCGATTGGCCCCCCGCCTACGCCCACGCCCGCGCCGTCCACCTCTCCCCCCTTTCCATTTGTACCCACCGGGATGTCGCCCCTTTCTTACACAGCGCAGGCATCCCCCAAATCACCGTAGACCCCGGCGAACGGTACATGACGCCCGCCCTGGCAGACCACATCCGCCGCTTTCTGCCCTATGTGACCGCCTTCTTGCCCAGCGACCAGGAAATTCGTTCCCTGTTTGGCCCCCACGCGGCTCAAATAGACGTCGCCCGCGTCCTGACCGCCTGGGGCGCGCCCCTCGTGGTTATCAAGCGCGGCGCGGCAGGTGTCCTCCTGTACGAGCGCGACTCAGACCGCGTCACCGAACTGCCCGCCTTCCACCCGCCCCACGACCCGCGCGTCATTGACGTCACCGGCGCCGGCGACGCCTTCTGCGGCGGCTTCATGGTCGGCCTCAGCCGCACCGGCGACCCCCGCCATGCCGCCCGCTACGGCCTCGTCTCCGCCTCCCTGGTCATCGAAGGCTACAGCGCCCTCTACGCCCTCACCCTCCCCCCCGCCGCCGCCCCCCACCGCCTCGCCACCCTCCCTTAACCATTCACCAATTCACCCATTCACCCATTAATTATTCTTCCCCTCTTCCCCCCCCGCCGCCGCTTCCACCGCCGCAAACCCAATCTCCAACTTCCCCCCTGCCAACTGCCCTCCCGTCGCCCGCCGCTTCGCCAGCGCCATCGGCAGAATCATTTCCCGCTTAAAATTCCCCACCGTAATAAACAACTCATCCCCCCGCTTGCGCAGCTTCACGTCGCTGCCCGTCACAAACGGCAGCGACAACCGCAGCGTGCACGAGCCGTCGGCGTGCTCCTCGATTTCCTGCAATTGCCCCCGATAAAAAATCTGGCACGGGTCCTGCCCCTGGAAACAGTCATAAGCCAGCCGGCTCAGCATCTTCAACCCCACCACCTCTTCGGCATAATAAGGCGCCTGCCACAACGGCAGCGGCGCGAAGTTCGCCTGAATCATCTCCAGATATTTCGCCTGAATCTCCCGCTGCTTGCCGTAAAATTCGCCGCCGCCGTCATCCGCCGGCAGCACGCGGTTAATAATCACGCTGTCCACCGGGTAGCCAAACAACCCCAGGTAGCTCACCGCCCGCTCCGCTTCCCGCACCACCATCTTCTCCGGCTGCACCACCACGCGGTAGCTGCTGACGTCGGGATTGCTCAACGTGGCCCGCAGCCCCGCCGTCGCCTCGTCCAGCCGCCGCACCGATTCCATGAGTTCTGCCGGCCCCTTCAACAGCCGCCCGGCGAACGGCTTCAACGCCCGGATCGCCCCTTGTTCAAAGCGGGACAGATGCCCCACGTACCAGCGGAACGTGTCCGGCATCGTCAACAACCGGATCGTTTCCCCCGTCGGCGCCGCGTCAATAATCACGCGGTCGAAATTTCGCTCCCGCGCCTGCTTATCAATGTGCAGCAGGCTCACAATTTCGTCCATGCCGGGGAAAGCCGACAATTCATCCGCCACCACCCGGTTCAGCCCCGCCCCTTGCACGGTGCGCGCCACAAACCCTTGCAGCACGTCCCAATAATTATAAATATCCGCCACCACGCTGATTTCCTGCGCCCACAAATTCTCCGCCACCTGCATAGGCTTATCCCCTAACGGCATATCCAGCGAATCCGCCAGGCTGTGAGCAATGTCCGTGCTGGCGACCAATGTCTTATACCCCAACTCCGCGCTGCGCAGCGCCGTCGCCGCCGCCACCGTCGTTTTCCCCACGCCCCCTTTACCCAAATACAAAATAATGCGCATAAAACTCTCCGTAGCGCCGGCTTCTTGGACATTAAGAAAATAATTGGGTAATCCCGCCCTCTTTGCCAGGGAAGGGGTCATGTAGGGCGAGGGGCGTGCAGTGCCCCTCGCCCTCTCTAAAAGCCCCCTTCCCCCTTCAGGGGAAAGGGGGTTGGGGGATGGGGGGTCTCTACCCCCCGTTTACCGAACTATTTTCTTAAACTTCAACCAGCCGGCTATTTCACACCAGTGTTCCGTCAAGCATAAAGTGATGGATTAGATTGGTTCAATCTCCCAGATTGAACCAATCTATCAAATCACAACTGACAGGACACTAGTGTTCCGTCAAGGATAAAATGATGGATTGAGGAGTCGGGCATCCTCAGATGGCCGCTGTTCGCATCTGAGGATGCGAACTCCTCATTTTACGTTTGACAGGACACTAGCCAAGAAAACACAAGCGGCCCTCGCGGTTTAGGCGTATGTAATACGCGGCGTATGTAATATGCGGCGTATGTAATATGCGGCGTATGTAATACGCCCCGTTTCTTACCTGACAGTACGCACAGCCGCGTAAAGCGTCGCAGCAAAATAACCGCAGCGCCATCTCATCCCACGCTCAACTAGAAAGGATGTAACCAATAGCTGTATCGTATTCGTAGGTATAGACCATCATACCCTGGGCGCAAAACGCGGGGAGCGAAAATGATAGACTGGCTCTGGTTCAGTTTCTACCTGGCGGATCAAGACAAATTTGTCGGGATATTGCTGAGAGACACGGCTAAATAACGAGGCAAACTCTTGGGCGTGGTCCACGAGCTTACCCTGATAAATAGCCACATACTGGCCCGCAAATACCTCCAAGAGTCCTGAGTGCATATTCAGATAAGCCGCAATCTCTTGCGAAATGGCTTTATCCGCTGCCAAATGTGACGGAACAGCCTGTTCTCCAGGCAAGACAATAGACGCGACCAGCACATCGTGAACGGGCCGATCTGTCAATTCAGCCACTAACTGTGCCTGTTGATACAACTCATCAGAAATGGTCAATGTTACTTGCATAGTCACGCTATCCAGACTCCGGCTTAATAGACCCGTGTCAATTCCTTACTCATGTCCTCAATTATACCACCATCCCCGCCGGCAGTCGCCAAAGCGTCAAGGCGCACCAGAGCGCGGTCGCCCGATTAGACGCCGCGTCAAAACTGCCTTACGCAAACCCATTGTGTTACCCAAACGCGCATGGTTAACCCATCATTTAAGAGACGCTTTTCAGCCAACCGCCGAGCATACGCCCGATTTCTACTTCCATTGCCGCCACGTGCTGGTACTGGTCAGGGGAAAACCAGCCCAGGCGAGCAGGGGCGGGTTTGGGGCTGGGGTGCATGGACGTGCCGCCGCGGCGACGTTGAGGGGGGAAGCCCCCCTCAAACTCCCCCCAGAGAGCAGAGGCTCCAGAGTCTCCAGAGACCAGAGTCACCAGCGGCCAGAGTCAAATGGGGACAGCGCCAGGCGAAAACCGGAGTGCCCGAACTCGCCGTCCGGGACGAGCCAGAGGCGCAACGGGCAGCGCGCAGCGGAGGCTTCCCAACCATAAGCGCCGCCGCGCAAAACGCGCGGAACGTTGTTATCCGCGCGCAAATCCTCCCGTTTGCCATCCAGTTGGTACGGGTACGCCTGCCAATGGCTGCGCGTCCACTCCCACACGTTGCCGCTCATCTCCAGGCAGCCATAAGGCGTTTCGCCGCCAGGGAAGGCGCCCACAGCGCTGGGACCGCCTATGCCGCTTTCTTTGGTATTGGCTTTGTTGGCGTCGAACTCGTCGCCCCAGGGATAACGCCGCTGCGGCAGCGGGTTCTCTACCAGCGCCAGCCCGCCCGCCGCCGGCTGGAAATCAGCATCCAGGATAGTGCGCACGTGCGTCGCCCCTGGAACCGGAACCAGCAAGCCGCCGCGCGCCGCCTTTTCCCACTCCACTTCTGAGGGCAGCGTTATGCGGCAGCCTGTCGGCAGCTTATCCCGCCACAACTCGTCCAACCAGCGGCAAAAAGCCAGGGCGTCATGCCAGGTCAGGCCACGCGCGGGAGAATTAAGCGGATCATTGACAAGGTAGTCGTGGTATCCCTGAAACGAATGGCTGCTTTGCTGTAAGAACAGGCGATATTGACCCACCGTCACCGGGTAGCGCGCCAGCCAGTAATCGTAGGGCAAATCCATCTCGGCGGCGGGCTGCTCACCCAACCAGAAAGTGCCTTTGGGCACAAAGCAAAACGGCATCTGCGCCAGGTCGTCTACCGTTTGCGGCACGACGCCAGGGCGCGGGTCGCCCATCCGCGCCAGCGTCGCCCCCACCCGCGCCCGCGGCGGCGGCGGCACGCGCCCGTCATCTTGCATGGCGCGCCGCAGCGCCTGCTGGATTTCCGCGCGGCAGCCAGGCGTCACCCCGCCAGGCCAGATGTCGGCTACGGCTTCGCCCGCCACAATTTCCGCCTGACCCGGCTGCCCCGCCCGTTGCGCTACCAGCCGCTGCACCACGGCGCTGGCCGCCTCATCCCGCTGCTGCACAATGCCCAGGTACCCCACCGCCAGCCGCGCCACCTCATGCCAGTTGTCATCGTCCAGCCGCGCCGCCAGCGCGTCCACCACCGGCTGCGGGTCATTTTGCCCCTTCTGCGCCACCGCCGCCGCCGCCAGGTACTCTTGAAAGGTCAGGTGGATAAAGCCAAACGTCCCCTGCCCCCGCTCCACCAGCAAGCCGGCGTGGTCGCGCGCATCCTGCAAAAAGCGGCGCGCCGTCTCCTCCGGCTCGGGCCAGCCGCGTTCGCGGCAAATCAGGGCCAACTGCCGCCGCAGCGCCTGTTCCTTCACCAGCCCCACGCCGGGGCTGGTTTCGTGCATCCACAGCGCCAGCGGCGCCAGCGCTTTTAACGTCTGCCCCATCTCCGGGCGCGGCCCCGCCGACCCATCCAGTCCCCGCGCCAGATTCCAATGCTGCAACAGCGTCTGCACGTACTGTTCATACAGAGCCACCCGCCGCTCCGGCAGCGTCACCCCTTGCCGCTTCATCAGCGCCAGGATGGTCAGCAGCAGCGGATTCGCCGCCAGGCGGCGCACGCCGGGGTTGTTGTGAATCGCCGCCAGCAGTTCTGTTTTCTCCCGCGCCGCCGCCTGCGCCGCTAACTGCGGGCTGGCTTGCGCCGCTTGCTCCAGGGCTGCCGTCCATTTGTCCACAAACGCCGCCATTTCCTCCTCGTCAAAGTCCAGCAGCGTGCATTCCATCACCCCCGTCGCCGCCGGGCGCACCTCGCGGTAGCCCACAATGCGGCTGGTCAGCACAAACTTGTTGCCCCGCTGCTGCCAAAAGCTAAAAAACTGCACCACGCGCTCCACCACCCGCCGCCGCTGCCCCGCGTCTTTCACTTCATCCAGCCCATCCAGCAGCAGCAGCGCCTGCCCTTTGTCCAACGCCGCTTGCAGCAGCCGCCCCAACGGCAGTTCCCGCCCCACCAACCCCTGGTAATATTCGGCAATAAAATCCGCCAGCGCCACGTCCCGCTGCGCCAGCCGGTTGGCGTAAGCGGACAGCGGCAGCAGCACCGGCAGCCGTTCCCCCACCCCCACGTCCTGCCCCAACGCCAGGCGAAGCGCCAGGTATTTCAAGAACGTGGTCTTACCCGCGCCGGGGTCGCCCAAAATAATCAGACCTGGATGCTGTTGCAGCAGCGCCAGCACCGGCTGCGGTTCGCTGATGCGCCGGCCCATGGCTTCCGCCTCTTCCTCGCTGACAGCCCGCCCCGCCAGGCGCAGCCCGCGCGCCCAGGTGTCGCCTTCGGGCAGTTCAATGCGCGCCTTGAGGGGCACATACATTTGCAGCAGCGGCAGGCGCAGCGGCACGCGGTCTACCACGCCCATGCCCTTGAACTCCAGGAATTGGTAGCGGTTCGCCAGGGTTTGCAAATATTGTTCCGTCGCCTGGCGCAAGTCAGCCGCCGCTGCGCCGCCCCACCGCCCCAGGAAAGCGTCCGCCGCTTCCGCCGCCAGCACATTCACATTGACATCCCCCGTAATCAGGCTGCCCGTGTTCTGAATCGCCTGCGCCCCTGGCCCTGTAGCTACCACAGACTCTACCATGCCAGATGGCTCTTCTTTCTTGCCCCATCCGCGTATCAGGTCAAGCGCATCCTTAATCCCTGAGGTTCTTTGGGATCTCATGGGGTTGACAGCATATATGGGGGTTAGGCAAAAAAGTACCGATACCCATTCAGGTCAAGCCACAGACGGCGAAACAGGCTATCAACTCGCTTGAGAAGCAATTTTGTCCAGATGGTTGCCCAGGGTCTTCAGAAACTTGTTAAAACAGGTGACCCCGCTGCGGGTCACTTTCGCCGCCCACTTTTCCAAACGTTGGCGACCATCGGCTAAGCTCAACCTGGTATTGAAGATGGCTGTCAACTCTTCACGCAGCGTGTAAGCCTGATGCAGGCAGGGCGAGTGTTGGAAAAGGCGACGCAACCGTACCTTATCATCATCTTGAAGAGTGGTATAGTTGTGGCGCAGCACCCAGTGCATGCCGTGACAAACTTCTTTGTAGGTGGCTGCGGGCAATTCTTTCTTCAAGCGGCAGAGTTCCTTCTTGCGCAGCTTGTCGAAATCTTCGCGATAGTTCTTGGCAACATGGAAGCGGTCCACCACAATGCGGGCGTTGACTTCGGGATGAGCTGCCATGAATTCGGCAATCGCGCTCAGATAGCCATCCCACATATCGGTGCAGAAGGTATGGATGGTCTTCTGTAACCGTTTGGGAATCGACATGAGAAAGTCACTAACCGTTTTTTTTTTGCGATTCTCCAGCACCGCCAGAATAAGAACCGTGTCATCATCCTGACGGGCCGTAATCACTGCCCGGTAGTTCTTACGCCCTTTCTGATGCGCTACTTCGTCTATACCAATAGTGCCCAGGTTTTGCACGTCATCCCAGTTGACGGCATTACCCACCTGTCGCTCCAGCGCACCCAGAACGGCATCATAGCCCACGTTTTCTTTGAGACTAACATCGGCAACTGTGCTGCCGATGAGCAGTTTCATCAAGTATCGGTCATATGCTTTGGTGTGTGGGCTGCGTTGGTCATACCAGGGCAATGTCTGGGTCGTGGTGGGATTGTGCCAACAGGTTGGGCATTGGGCTCGCCGTGGTCGAATCACAATGTAGGTCTCCCGGCCCAAGATAGGCAGATGACGCAAGCGCACCGCCTGCCCATGACCATAGTTGCAGGTAATTGCTTGTCTGCAAACGCCGCATTCTGTTTTTTCGCGCCGACTTTCAACCGTAATGAT
>JAGVTM010000061.1 GCA_019136785.1 Chloroflexota bacterium
CAACATGGGCGTGCAATATGTGCTGCTGGTGGGCGGCGATACGTATGATTACCTGGATTACCTGGGGCTGGGTTCGATGAGCTTTATCCCGTCGCTGTATGCAGCGACGGGGCTTTACGCCACGTTTGCCCCGGTGGATGCGCTTTACGTGGACGTGGACAATGATCGCCTGCCAGACCTGCCCATTGGTCGTTTGCCGGCGCGCACTGCCGCGGAACTAGACAACATCATTGCCAAGACGCTGGCGTACACCAACAAGGAGTATGGTTTGACGGGGGTATTTGCAGCGGATGAGGCGGATGCCGGCATTTCCTTTGCCGACAGCAGCGATTACCTCATTAGCCAACTGTCGCCAGGGTGGAGCATTGACACGGCTTACCTGGACACACTGGGGCTGGAGGCGGCGCGCAACCTGCTGCTGGATCGGTTGAATGCCGGCATTGCCCTCGCCAGCTTCTTCGGTCATTCGGGTCCCAACAGTTGGACGTTTGCTGGACTTTTCGACGCCGCCGACGCTGCCGCGCTCACCAACCTGGATCGCCCCACCGTCGTCACCCAATATGGCTGCTGGAACACCTACTTTGTGGAACCCGCCGCCGACACCCTGGCCCACGCCTTTATGCTGCATGAAGGCGGCGGCGCGGCGGCTGTGCTGGGCGCTTCCACCATCACTGAATCCACCTCTGACGAAGCGCTGGGCAAACTCCTGATCCCCCGCCTCAGCCAGCCCGGCATGACCATTGGGCAGGCTATCCAGGCAGCTAAGGACGAACTGGCGCAAACCCAGCCCGATCTAACCGACGTCCTCCTCGGCTGGACATTGCTGGGCGATCCCGCGCTCATGGTCGAGCCATAGTGGACAAGGGATTCAGCCCTGCCGCGGCAACCGGACTATGAGCGCTGTTCTGGCGATCTTTAACCGGACTGGCGAGGCGGTGCTGTCCCCGGTCGTATCAGCCATGCTGACGGCTTCTGCCCATCGCGCTGTAGATGGGCAAGCCGTCTGGCAGCAGGGCGCAGTGGCCCTGGCGCAGCAGCAGTTCTGGCAGTCATCCCCTCATGCGCTGCTGGCGGCTGGCGAACTGACCATTACAGCCGACGTCCGTCTGGACAATCGCGCCGACCTGCTGGCGCAACTGCCGCTGGCTGCAGAAACGCCTGCCCCATCCGACGCGACGCTGGTTCTGCTGGCTTATCAGAAGTGGGACGTGGACTGTCCCCGTTACCTGTTGGGCGATTTTGCCTTTGTCTTGTGGGATGCGCGCCGCCAGCGCCTCTTTGCCGCCCGCGACCCTCTGGGTGTGCGCGATCTTTGCTACTACATAGATGACGAACGGGCGCTGCTGGCTTCGGAAATACAGCAGCTTCTAGCCCACCCGGCCATAACGGCCCGCCTGAACGAGGGCAAAGTTGCCCAATATCTGGCCTCGCTATGGCAGGATCAGGCGGAAACCTTCTATCAAGACATCTTCTACTGCCCTCCCGCCCACACGCTGTCCATCAGCGCCGCCGCTGTTGAATGCCGGCGTTATTGGGACGTTGACCCCCACGACCAGCTTCGTTACCGCCAGCCAGAAGCGTACACAGCCCATTTTCAGGAGCTTTTCACCCAGGCGGTCGCCTGCCGCCTGCCGCCGCAAAATGGGCGACCCATCGGCATATCTCTCAGCGGCGGTCTGGACTCCGCCGCCGTGGCTGCCGTCGCTGCGTCGCAGACGTCAGCCAGTCTGCACAGCTTCTCCTACGTTTTCGACGAACTGCCAGAGTGCGACGAGCGCGCCTACATTGAGGCTGTCGTCTCCGACTGCGGCTTACAGGCTACCGCAATTAGCGGCGACGACAAATGGCCCCTGAGTGACAGGGCCACGTGGCCCGTGCTGCGGGACTTTGTCTATGCCGACCCGTTCGTGCGGCTGCCGCTGGCGGTGATGGCCGCGGCGCAGCAGGCTGGCTGCCGCCTTTTGTTGACAGGTCATTACGGGGATATTCTATTTGCCGGCGGACAGTATTGGCTGCTGGATATGGCGCGGCAGGGGCATTGGCGGCAGCTTGCCGGCATATTCCTGCGCTACCATACCGACATCCGTTGCCGGCAAGATGTGTGGGAGTATGGGCTGCGCCCGTTACTTCCCAGGCGCGCCCGCCAGGCATACCGCCGCTGGCGGCCCCGTTCCCTGGCGGCCGCCGCTGGCACAGCGGCGCAGCATCCCGCGCTGCATCCCAGGCTGATACAGCGCGCTGACCTGGAGGCGCGCTGCCGCCAGACTGCTGGCGAAGCGGCTTTTCCGGCCCCGGGCCAATGGCCCCGCTACCGCCACCTGACTTTAAGCGTTATTCCTCAGGGCATAGCCGCTGCCCGTCAGCTTTATAACCAACATGGATTGGAAGCCGTAGACCCCTTTCTGGACCGGCGGCTGGTGGAGTTTGCCATGAGCGCGCCTGCCGATCAATTGGGTCGCCCGCATCGCTCCAAATGGGCGCTGCGGGAAGCTATGCGGAACGATTTGCCGGTATTCGTGCGCGAGCGCCGCCACAAAACCCGCCTGCTGGCTCTATTAGAAAGAGGTTTGCGAGAGCGGGAACAGGCGACAGTACACGATATCCTGGCGCAGCCAGAAATAGTGCGACGCGAGTTTGTGCGCGCCGAGTGGCTGCAGCAAGCCTTAACCTTTGGCTCTGATTGGCCGCAAAACCGCGCCTTTCTCTGGTTGTGCCTGAGTCTGGAACTGTGGCTGCAGCGTTTCTGGGAATGAATTCCCAGTTTCAAACAGAGAAGAACCTGTGGAGTTGTGGAATCTTGACGTCGTTTTGGTATCATGGGGAAATTTTATGACACGTGGGAAAAGTGGAGGCGGCAACACCAACCGGCGCGCTCCGGCAGCGATCCCTGTTCGTGCGGGGAATAATGTGGGGCGCGGCGTGCCAGTATAGACGAAAATGGAGCGCCGGCTTTTGCCAGCAAGGATGCTGGCGCACCATTGTCGAAGGAGCATAACTTATGCAGCCAGACCAGCGTGTGCCCTCCAAGACGCAGGGAAAAACGATAGACCCCAAACAGGAGAAGAAACCCTATAAACAGCCGCAGTTGCAGCATTATGGCGACGTGCGCGATTTGACGTTGAGCCCATCGCCTGCGCCTGAGTTTGAAAGCGGGCAGGGTTTTGGCTTTCGTAGTTGAGCCTGCCGGCATTTATCGCAGGTTAAAGCTGTATGTCTGCCGGCGCGGCCCCGCCATCCCCGCTTATTACCCTTTCCCTACCCTCTCTCCCTGCCGCTCCCGCCGCCGCTGTCTATGCCTACGCCATAGCTGGCTACGCGCTTGTCAGCAGCCACCCCCTGGCGGAACTTGCCCCCTGGCGGCTGCCCGGCTTTGCTTTGCCCTCCTCGCGGCTGTTGCCCACGACGCCTGCAGCGTCTCCCCCTTTGGGCGGCAGCGGGCTGCCGGCAAGCGGCAGCGGGCTGCCGGCAAGCGGCAGCCTGGTTTTTGACGGGATAGCCGGCCTGGGGGGGCAGCAGCGCCACATTACCTGCCGGACCACAACCGATGCCATTTGGCTGGACAGCCCCGCTGCCGGCAGCGCCGTCATCAGCCGCCGCCAGCCGCACATCACCCTTTATACTGCCGCCAACGACACCCAAACACCCCTGCTGGCGCCCGCCCTTATCCTCACTCTGGCGCAGCAGGGGGTGTTTTGCCTCCATGCCAGCGCCGTTATCGCTGGCGATCAACTGGTGGTTTTTCTGGGGGAATCGGGGCAGGGCAAATCTACCCTGGCGGCTTATCTGGCATCCGGTTGGCGACAACTGGTGGACGATGTGCTGCCCTTGACCGCTGCGGCAGCCCCTGTCGCCTGTCTGCCATTCCCCCAACCTCTCCCCCTGCCAGTCCCCACGTTGTCTTCCATCCCCCTGGCTGCCGCTTGCCTGCAGCCTGCTGCCGCTTGCCGGCAGCCCGCTGCGGTTTACGTCCTGCACGAAGGCGAACTGTCGCTGTCGCCCCTCTCTCCCACCGCCGCTGCCCTGGCCCTTGTGCGCCACACGGTTGCTGCCAGACTCTTCCCGCCTGATCTGCTGGCGCGCCATCTGGACTTCTGCGCCCAATTAGCTGTGGCTGTGCCTGTCAAACGTCTAAGTTATCTCCGCCGCCATGCCGCTTTGCCCGCAGTACGCCAGATCCTTGCCGCCGATTTAGGCTGTGGAGCGCCAGCATAAACCGCGCCCGCAGAAGACGCCCACGACTATACCATGCAAACACAACGTATTTCCCCTTATGCGCACGTTCTATTTCGGGAGTTAGCCGGTGAATCGGTGCTGCTTAACTTGAAGACAGGACAATATTATGGCCTGGACGCCGTGGGCACACGGGTGTGGCAGTTGTTGAGCCAGTACAACGACCTGGCTCAGTTGGGTGAAGCATTGCTGGCTGAATATGACGTGGACCCAGATGTGTTGCAGCGGGATTTGTCAGAACTGGCGGCGCAGTTGGCGCGGGCTGATCTGGTGGCGCTGCCGGCAGAGGACGAGACGACGTGAAATCCGGCAGCCAGACTGGGGAGAGCCGTTATCGCCCAGAGGCGCATTTCCAGGGTTGGCGTGAACTACCTGTCTTTCTCTACGCCTGGTTTGGCTTGATCCGGGTGGCTTTCTGGCTGCGCTGGCGCAATTTGCGCTGGGTCTATTGCCGGCTGGGGCAGCCTTCGCGGTTAGCCAGACCTGTGGTTCCACAGCGACTGGCTTATCTGGTTAACAGCGCCGCGGCCTATGCCCCCTTTCCCACTACCTGTTTGGTGCGCTCTCTCTTTCTATGGGGCTGGCTGCGACAGGCTGGCGTGGAAGCAAATCTGCGCCTGGGCGTGCGTAAGCAGGCGGATGCGCTGTTGGCGCATGCCTGGGTGGAGTATGAAGGCGTGGCGCTAAACGACGACCCACTGCACGTGGCGCAATATGCGTCATTTGATCTGGTGGAGGCTGACAACCTGCCCGGTTGCTGTTGGTTCTGATGCCCGTGAGCTGCCCAATTTCGGCGCCGCTGCGGCTGGCTGCGGCAGTTGGCTATGCCCCAAAGGCACAAGACGCCTGGTTGACCGTCTGCCACGAGGTGGATTGGACGGCGTTGGTGCGGGAAGCGGAAGTTGCCGGCATTTCCTCCCTGCTGTACCGGGCTGTGCAAATGCTGCCAGAAGGGTGCGCGCCGGCTGCCGCTTGCCAGGCGCTCCATATCCGCTACGTGCAGGCCGGGCTGCAAAACGCCTATCTGCTTTCGCAGTTTGCCGCCGTGGTACAGGCATTATCCCAGGCAGGCATTGCGTCCGTTGTCCTAAAAGGCGCAGCGCTGGCTGCCGCCGTCTACGACAACGTCGCCCTGCGCCCCATGAGCGACCTGGATCTGCTGATCCCTTTTGCGGCGTTACCTGTCGCGCAAACCTGCCTGGCGGCGCTTAATTATGCGCCGCTGGCCCCGCAGCCTTTTGCCAATGAGGGCGGGCTCTTTTGGAACCAACAGCTATGGCAGCGAACGGTCTGGCAACCCGTGTCGGTGGAACTGCATTGGGCTTTATTGGACATCCCTTATTACGCGCAGCGCTGGCCCGCCACAGAACTGTGGCAGCGCAGTCGAGATATTTCGCTGGAAGGTACGCCCGCGCACGCGGGCGCGCCTGCGCACGCGGGTGCACCCGCGCGGGCGCTGGCGGTGGAGGACCAACTGCTGCACCTGTGCGCGCACAACTTCTACCACCATCTGGGGCAGTTGGCGCGGGTGGGCCCCGATGTGGGTTACCTTTTGCGGCAATGCCAGCCGGATTGGGATCTGCTGCTGGCGCGGGCGACGCGCTGCCATTTGGGTCTGGCAGTCAGGCAGACGCTGCTGACCGCCTTTGGGCAATGGCACGTGCCAGTTGATCCTGCTGTTCGTATAGCCGTTGAGAAACTGCCCGCCCACCCGTATGAAATCTGGTTTCAGCGCAGCCAACGTCACGAACTGCTCAAAGTGGCGCGCACGGCGCTTACTTTGCCTGGCGGTAACCTGCGGCTGCGCTATCTTTGGAAACAGCTTTTCCCGGACCGCTCGTATTTGTTGTGGCGATACAACCTGCCGCCAGATGTGACCAACCGCCGCGCCTATTTGATCCGCCTCGCCAGAGGCGGCGGCATCGGTCGCTGGCTGCCTTTTAACCGCCAGTCAAAGTTGCCCATGCGCGGGGCGCACCGCGAGGAATGAAACCGTAGCGCCGGCTTCCAGCCGGCTTTTGCCAGCATCCTTGCTGGCGCTACATTTTCGAAGGAGTGGCGGCTGCTTCTAGCCAGTGGCTAATTGAGGACGAAGCCAGACATAATAAGCCGCAATCAGGGCGACTTGCAGCAGGACAACGAGCCAGAATTTGAGTTGGAAACTGCGCTTGGCTGTTTTATGGCGGAAGAGAAACATGCCGCCCAACGCGCCAGGCGTGCCGCCAATGAACGTCAGCAGCAGCAAGATGATTTCGGGGATGCGCGTGCGCGGCGTTTCGGCAATGGCTTTGTCGTAGCCGAACGTGAAAAACGTTACCAGCGAGATCCCCACCAACCAGGCTGGTAAGGGAGGCAGCCAGCGCTGCTGCCATACCAGAATCATCATAAGGGCTGCCAGCCCCAATGTGAGCAGACCAAAGCGTCGGCCCGGGTTTTTCCACCAGGTTCTCATAAGACCCTCCGTCGAATAGTTATGGGGATGGCGTGGATTCCGCCGTCGCCTCTGGCGAGGGCGTGTCTGTGGCTGTGGGCGATTCCGGCGGCGGCGTGTCCGTTGGCGTAATCGGTTCCGGCGTGTCTGTGGGCAGCGGCGCCGGCGTGCTGCTGGCTGTGGGCGCGGCGGTTGGGCTGGCTGTAGGCGTCAAAGTAGGCGAGGCAGTGGGGGTAGTGGTAGGCGTGGTTGTGGGCGTTGGCGTCGCGGTGGCGGTGGGGGTGTCTGTCGGTGTCGGGGTGGGCGTTGCCGTCGGTTCCAGCAGCTGCAGCCGTACCCGTGTGTCGAGTTGAACGGGGTCGTTTTCGGGCGTATATGGATTATCTGGCCCGGCTACCAGCAAGCGAATGGCGATGGGCCCGCCGGGGATTCCTGCCGTATCCCAGCGTCCCAACAGACTATTTTCCACCGGGTTGGGCTGCCAATCTTGAATGACGCCCCAGCCGCCGGGGTCGTGGCTCAAGCCGTATTCCAACCTGTAACCGGTTATGGCGGGGCCTTTGGCAGTGCCCGTAATATCAAAAGCGCCCGTGACGCTGCTGTCAGGGACAGGCTGGCTGATGGCCAGGACCGGGCGCGGGGTGTTAGGGTCGCAAGTAGCCGTAGGCGGCAGGCGCAGAGGCAGCGCCAGACCGCGCGTAGCGGCCCAACTGCGCCCGGCGTTGGTGTTTTCAATCCAGTTCTGGCTCAAACGACGTTCCCGGTCAATGACGCTGTCCGCGCCGCTGACCAGCAGGTAGATGAAACTAGTCTCGAACGCGGATTCAGAACAATATTCGTTGGCAATCTGGTTGGTCCACAAATCAATGGGGAGCCTTTGTAAAAAGTCGTGGCTGGTATCCAGAGGCGGCTGATCCTGGGCGAACAGTTCGCGGGCGCGGGCGGGGCAGCCGGGGCCGGGGATGGCGCCAGAGTCCGCGCAGATTTCAGCTTCGATAATGCCGGCAGGCAGGACAAAAGCCTGCCGTTCCTTCCCCGCCAGATACGCTTGCATGAAATCGTGCCAGATTGGCGCCGCCATCTGGTAGCCGGACATGCCCGCGCCCACTGGTTCATTGTCCGTGTTGCCTGTCCACACAGCCACGGCGATTGACGTCGTATAGCCAATCGTCCAGCCGTCGCGCACGTCCTGGCTGGTGGAACCCGATGTGCCCGTTTTGGCGGCCACATCCTGCCCGCTGATCACCAGCCAGTTATTCAAGCCAAAAGCCGGCTGGCGGGCGTTGTTATCTGACAGGATGTTGGTCAATAAATAGGCGTGTTCGGGGCGGGCTGCCTGGCTGGCCGCCGCATCGGGCGGCGTTGGCGCAAACAAGACGTCCCCGCTGCGGTTCTCAATGCGGGTAATGGTATAGGGTTGGACGCGACGACCGCCATTCGCCAGCAGGCTAAAGCCCGAAGCCATTTCCAGTGGGCTGACTGCGCCGCCGCCCACGGCTAACGACAGCCCAATGTCGCGTGGCTGCCCCACGGCGTCGCAGCCGTCATCTTGCAGCGACAGCCCCCAAACCTGCGCTCTGGAAATGAAGGAACAGACGCCGACATATTCCAACGCCTTGATGGCCGGAATATTATAAGAATTGCCCAGCGCATACCGCAGCCGCACGGGCCCATGAAACCGGTCGTCGTAATTCTTGGGCACGTAAGGCGGATTGGCGCCGTCGGGGAACTGCGTTTCCACGTCCCAAATGAGGGTGGCGGGCGTCCAGCCTTTTTCAAAAGCCGCCAGGTAGACCAATGGCTTAATGCTGGAGCCCGGCTGGCGCGGCTGCAGGGCCATATTTACCTGACCGCTGATCGCTTCATCGTTGTAATCCAGGCTGCCGACCAGAGCTATGATCGCTCCCGTTTGTGGTTCAATGGCCACCAGGGCGGCGTTGTTGGCTCCGGCAGCGTTGACGTTGGCGCGGTGGCTGGCGAGGGTGGTTTCGGCAAGCTGCTGCGTTTGTGGGTCCAGGGTGGTGAAAATGCGCAGCCCACCGCGATAGATGGCTTGGGAGCCAATCGTTTGCTCCAGTTCTTGCAGCACGGTAAAGGTGAAATGAGGGTGCTGGATGGTGACGTTGGGCGGCGTGAGATTGTAGACGACGATGTTCGAGGCATTCAAGGCTTCTTGCGCCTCTGTGGCGGTGATATAGCCGTCTCGCACCATGAGGCCCAACACTTCCGACTGCCGTCCCAGGGCTTTATCCGGCGCGGTGTAAGGGTCCCATAAGGCAGGCGCTTGTGGCAGTCCGGCCAGGAGCGAGGCTTCGGAGAGGGTGAGGTCGGCGGCGGATTTGTTGAAATATGTTTGGGCGGCGGCTTCAATGCCGTAGGCGCGGTTGCCGTAGTTGATCTCGTTCAGGTACAGTTCGAGGATGTCGTTTTTGCTGTAGGTGCGGTTTAGTTCCGCTGCCAGCACGATTTCCTTCACTTTGCGCGTGAAGGTGCGTTGGGTGCGTTCTTCTTCGTCCAGCAGTAGGGCGCGGGCTAACTGTTGGGTGATGGTGCTGGCGCCAGAGACAAACGCGCCTTCCTGGGTAGCTTGCCAGACGGCGCGGGCGATGCCGATGAGGTCGAAGCCGGGGTTGGTGTAAAAGCGACTGTCTTCGGTGGCAATGGTGGCATTGATCAGGTCAGGGGCGATCTGGTCAATGGGGACGTAGGTGCGATTGCCGGCATTCGGGTCCGCCAATGAATACAGCAAATTGCCGGCGCGATCATAAATGCGCGCCGTCTCAAAGGTGCTGGCTGCGCCGCGCAGTTCGCTGGGCGGGGGAAGCTGGCGGGCAATCGAAATATAGCCAGCCGCCAGGGCCACAATGCCCAGACTGCCGCCAATGAACAGCAGCAGCAAGCCAATGAGCAGCAGACGCAGCAGCGTCTGCCCCCAACGGCGGCGCGTCTTGGGTTTGGGAATGGCGGGCGGTTGCGGCGGCGCGGGAACCACCACGCGCGCGGGCGGCGACTGTTGCGGCTGTGGCGCCCGTCGCGGCAGCAGGGGAGCGGCTGCCGGACGGCGCGCAGGCGCGCCCGCGCGCGCGGACGGATCTGGCGGCAGTTGGGTAGGTTGTTCTGAAGGTGGAGTAGGCCGGGCGGTGACAGGGCGGGTGGGAGGAGGAGGCTCTGTTTCCTGTCCGGGCCGGTGTCGTGGTTTGTCCTGGCGACGCACAATGATGGTGGGGGCGGCGTCGGCGGGAGGGGATGCCGGCAAATCTAGCTGTGTATGCTCTGGAAACGCCACGCGCGGCTGCACGCGGGTGGCGTTTTCGTCTTCCTGGGGCGGGCGCGGCGCAGGCGACAGGTCGCCGGCAACCAGCGGCGGCGGCGGGGAGTGCGCCGCTGGCGGCAACTGCTCTGGAATGGGGCCAATGGTTCCTGTCGTTTCATCCTGGCTCACCAGCGGCGGCGGCGCGCTTGGCGGCGCTGCGGGTGGCAGCGTTTCCGCTGCCGCTTCTGCGCCCGCTTCTGCGGCCGCTTCTGCACCCGCTTCTGCGGCCGCTTCTGCGCTTTCTGCCTCATCCCTGGTTGTCTGATTCATCAAATCCAGCAGCGACACTTCCTTCCGCTTTGGCGGCGGCGCATCGCTATGAGGCACATTGCCCCCTTCATCAGGCTGACGGTTTTCCTGGTCGTTCATGCGGTACCAACATGCAGCAGCTAACAGACAACGAAAAACGGAGGCGTTAGCTGTTTTTCGTCGCCTGTTGCCTGTTAGTTGTTATGCTCGCTTTTGATCAACATCACCCAACTGCCGCGCTGCACTACTTCGTCTTTCTGGTTCAGGATGTTCACCTTCAGGGTCACTGCGCCGCCGCCGAGCCGCCGCATGGCTTTCGTTTCCACAATTTCCAGGTGGGCGCGAATGGTGTCGCCAATGAAGACGGGCAGACTGAACTTCCAACCGCTAATTTCGCGGAAGGCGATCACGGTGCCTTCGATGAAGCCGCTTTGCACGGCTAATCCGGTGGCAATGGACATGGTCAACAGACCGTGAGCCACCCGCTGTCCAAAGCCTCCCTGGGCAGCAAACTGCGCGTCGGTATGGATAGGGTTGTAGTCGCCGGACATGCCGGCAAAATTAACAATATCCGTCTCCGTGATGGTGCGCGCGCTGGTCAAAAAAGTCTGCCCCACCGCAAACGCTTCAAAATACAACCCGCGCGGTTTGTAGGTGGCATCGCTCATCATTTACTCCTTCGAAAATAGGTGGGCGATTTTCCAAAATCGCCCACCCGATGGTACGGCTACGGACGGCAGCCGTCCACGCTCACCACAAGTTTTGGAAAACCGGGCTACAACGGCACACTATTCTCACTAGCGATGGCGCGCCCGGCGCATGGACAACTCCTGCGAAGCAGGGAAAACATGCCCCGCTATCTGTTTCTCGTTGATTGTTACCTATTTTCCAACGCCGCCAGCTTCGCCGCTTCGTCAGCAATGGTCAGGGCGTCAATAAACTGATCCAGCTCGCCATCCATCACTGCTGCCAGATTATAGCTGGAATACCCTATACGGTGGTCTGTCACCCGGCTTTGCGGGTAATTATAGGTGCGAATTTTCTCGCTGCGGTCGCCTGTGCCCACCTGGGCGCGGCGGTCAGCGGCGACAGTGGCGTGCTGCGCCTCTTCGGCTGCCTCTTGCAGACGCGCCTGAATAATGGCAATTGCCAGCCGCTTGTTTTGCGTCAGACTGCGCTCCGTTTGCACTTTGACCATGATGCCCGACGGGACGTGGATGACGCGGGCGGCTGTGGCGTTCTTCTGCATATGCTGTCCGCCAGGACCCGAGGAGAAAGTGGACGTAATATCCAGGTCTCGTTCGTCAATCGTAATGTCCACGTCGTCAATTTCGGGCATGACGGCGACTGTGGCTGTGCTGGTGTGGATGCGCCCCTGCGACTCGGTCACAGGCACACGCTGCACCCGATGCACGCCGCTCTCAAACTTGAAGCGGGAGTACGCGCCTTTCCCCTTGACGGACAAAATCACTTCCTTATAGCCGCCGACGCCTGTGCTGTTTTCGTCAATAATTTCTGTTTTCCAGTTGCGCGCTTCAGCGTAGCGGGTGTACAGGCGCAGCAGGTCGGCGGCAAAAATGCCCGCTTCGTCTCCGCCCGCGCCCGCGCGGATTTCAATGAAGACGTTGCGCTCGTCGCGCGGATCTTTGGGAACCAGCAGGGAACGCATGACAGCTTCTAACTCGTCTTGCCGCTGCGCCAGTCGCTCTAATTCCTCGTGGAAGAAGCTTTGCATGTCTTCATCTTCTTCTTCAGCCAGCAGCTCTCTTATTTCCCCAATTTCTTTACTCACCGCCGCGTGCTCCCGATAGGCAGCCACCAGCGATTCCATCTCGGAACGCTCCTGCGCCAGATCGGTGAGGCGGGCGTAGTCGGCTATGACCGTGGGGTCGGTCATGTGGAGTTCAATTTCTTCATAACGGGCGACAACTTTGGCAATTTGATCAAGCATACTCTTTACTTTATGCAGGTGGCGCACAAGGACGGAACTGAGCCGGGAGACAGCAGGTAGAAAAAAGTTCAACCCGCTTCCAGAAGGCAGCACCACCGGACTAAAGGATTGATTATAGCGGTGGCTATAACCGCGTCAAGCAGCGTGGAAAAGGTATCAGGTGCGCCAGTTGCCTGCGGGTGGTTTTCTTTTGGTCTGAATTTCCTTATAATGTGAGTGGGGCTGCCGCTGGTAGCCCTGCCTTAAGCCCGGCGGCGACCAGCTTCCGGTCGCCCACATCTATTTCATCAAAAGGAGTTTCCTATGCTGCAAAAAGTGAGACAGCCAAAATGGATATGGCTGGTCGTTGTCCTGCTGCTGGTAGCCGGCGCTGCCGGCAGTATGACCGCGCCTGTGGATGCGGATCCCAGTCTGAAAGGGTATGAAGCCAACATTGACAGCTTCATTCTGGACGAATTGCAATCCCAGGCGCAAACAGATGTCTTTGTCAAAATGGCTGCCAATGCCGATCTGGCGGCGGCGGAGGCTATCACGGATCGGGTGGAGCGGCTGAACCATGTGCACGATACGCTGACGGCGCTGGCGGCGCAAAGCCAGGCGGACCTGCTGCGCTGGCTGGATCAACAGGGTGTCCGCTACCAATCTTTTTGGATTAACAACAGCGTCCTGGTGTACGATGCTGATCTGGCGCTGGTGCAGGCGCTGGCAGCGCGCTCTGACGTGGCCTACCTGCGCGGCAACCACCTGGTAGAAATGATCTGGCCTGTGGCGCAAGAGCCGGCCGCGGATACAGCGGAAGCCATCGAGTGGGGCGTGCAAAAGATCCGCGCCAATCTGGTCTGGCCCACGGGCAACACGGGCCAAGGCATCGTGGTTTCCAGCATTGACTCTGGCACGCGCTATACGCACAATGCCCTGATTGGCAAATATCGGGGCAACAATGGCGATGGCACGTTCACGCACGACTATAACTGGTACGACCCCAGCTTCACCTATGCCGTGCCCACCGACCCGTTGGGGCATGGCACGCACACAATGGGCACGATGGTGGGGGATGATGGCGGCAGCAACCAGGTCGGCGTGGCGCCGGGAGCCAAATGGATGACGGCGGGCCTGGGAACTATTCCCACCGATTCGGAGTTGATTGCCGCGGCGCAGTGGATTCTGTGCCCCACCCGCGTCAATGGCTCTGATCCTAACTGCGCCATGGCGCCGCATGTGGTGAACAACTCTTGGGGCGGCGGCGGCGGCGACCCGTGGTATCAGTCTTATGTGAATGCCTGGCTGGGCGCCGGCATTATCCCCGTCTTCTCCATTGGCAACTCCGGCTCTTCCTGCAATACGGCTGGCTCCCCTGGCGACTACGCCAATGTCTTTGGCATTGGCGCCACCAACAGCAGCGATTTGCTGGCTTCCTTCAGCAGTAAGGGGCCCGGCCAGTTCCGCCTGCTCAAGCCGGACTTTGTGGCTCCTGGCGAAAATGTGCGCTCCTCGGTCAACTCTGGCGACAACGCTTATGGCGTTTACTCTGGCACTTCCATGGCTGCGCCGCACATGGTGGGCACGGTTGCCCTGATGCTGTCCGCCCAACCCAACCTGACCATGGGCCAGATCTATGGCGTGCTGGCGTATACGGCGCAGCGCAACCTGGGCGCGCCTCCTGGCCCCGACAGTTGCCTGCGTCCCTACAACCAATACCCCAACCCCATTCACGGCTTCGGCCAGATTGACGCCTACGCCGCCGTAGACTTTGTCAACGGCCCGTAGTTACACACAGCAAAACGCAGAAGGGGTTACAAGCCCATGCGTTTGTGACCCCTTCCCTCGCTGGTTATATGCCAGCCGGAATTCGTCTTCTACGATGAGTCGCGGTTTAGACTGGCTCGTTCCTGGATAAATGCCAGCACCAGATTCCAAACCTCGGGGTGGGCCGGGTCTTGGGGGCGCATGAGTTCGTGGCCGGCATGGGGGAAGTGGTGGTGCTGTTTGTCGCGGGTGGGGAGCTGCTGGAAGATGGCTGCGCCAGAGCCAGGGCTGACGGCAATATCGTGCCCGCCGTCTAGAATCAAGGTGGGCGCGTTGACCTGGGGCCACAACTTCTGCCCTAGCTGCACCATTTTGCGCATTTCATCCAGCCCGGAAGTGGGCATGCGCGTCGCCTGGCGCAAAAACAGTTCGGCGTTGGGGGCGTCAAAGTCAAAGGTGGGGTCAAAATCCAGCACCCGCTCGCGCACCAGCCCTTGCAGCCGGCGGCTTTTGTGGGGATAGAGCCAGGGCACAAAGGGACGAATGTATCTGATCAGGTTGAGCCGGCTGTCGGGCACGTCGTAAATGGGCGCCAGCAAAATGAGGCCGCGCACATTGGCGCTGGTTTGCAGCAGGCTGGCTGCCAGAACATTCCCCATTGAGTGCCCCATCAGGAATATTTGAGGGCACATCTGGCGTAAAGTCGCTAGCGCTTCGGCGGCTTCAGCCAGCCAGGCGCGGTGGGAGACTTTGTGAAATTTGTCGGGCCAATGGCCATGACCCGGCAGCAAGGGGCAATGCACGGTCACGCCCTGTTCAGCCAGGAAGTGGGCCAGGGGGCGAGAACTGTAAGGGCTGCCCATAAAACCATGCAGCATGAGGACGCCCACGGCAGAGGGTGTGGATGCCGGCATCGTATATGCCAAACGCTCTACAGGAACTTCGTAATCAGGTTGAAAAGGCATGGCAGGTAGTATACTAGACCCATTGTCATCTTTACAAAAAGCCCGCCCGCGCCATAATGTAGGGTTCAGGGGGACAATCATCTGAAGCGAATCTGGCGAGGTTCCTATGAAGCAGCATCACCCGTTTTACCTTTTTGGGTTCTTGTGGCTGGGTCTGGCAATGGCCCTTGTCGCTGGATGGAGTTTGTTTCGCCCGTCTGCGCCCGCCGCGCACGCTGCACCCGCTGCGCACGCCGCGCACGCGGCGCCCGCCGCGGACACCCACGTGACAGACAGCCTGCCCCCTATTGTTTTTGTGGCCCGCGCTCACCTGGCTACGCCTGACAACGTCTTTGGCGATGAACTGGGGCCCGCCGGGCAGTTTGGCACAGGGCTGTCCAAATTTGCCCCGGGCAGCCGCCTGGTGCGGCGCGACGGCGACGGCGCCCTTTTGGTGTACCAGACGCCAGGTCTGGTAGATGTGCAGTCGCCTGACGTCAGTTTCGATGGCAGCCGTATCCTCTTTGCCGGCGCCAAAACCCTCAACCCAGACCACCCCGAATACGGCTGGCGGCTGTACGAAATCAACGTGGATGGCAGCGGTTTCCACCAACTCACCTTCTCTGATCGCGACATCACCATTCCCAACCTGGCTGAATTTGGCAACCTGGAGACGTATTACCACTACCACGACCTTTTCCCGGCTTACCTGGCGGACGGGCGGATTGTGTTTACCTCTTCGCGCTACCCCACCCGCGCCCATTATGATGAACGTCCCGCCTATAATCTATACGTGATGAATGGGGATGGCTCTGATCTACATCGCATCACCACCGAACGGGCCGGGCTGCTGCACCCCACGCCGCTGCCCGATGGGCGTATTCTGGCGGCGCGCTGGTGGAATCAGTTTAATCAGCCGGGAAATGCCGGCATCTACAACCGCATAGACAACACCGGCTACGACCGCCTCCTACCCGACGGCACCCTCATTTACGCCAACGCTGACGCCCCCTTCAACCCGGCTACAGGCATGTTGCCCGATGGTACCGAAATCCGCGACGCCCCCAACACCTGGCACCTGATGGTCCTCAACCCCGACGGCTCCGGCTTTCGCCGCTTCGTCTGGACGCCCCGCTACGGGTGGGCGCTGACCGACGACTCTGGCATTTACGATACTTACGCCGCCGCGCAGCCGGCCCCCATTCTCCACGACGACCAGCTTTACGTGACTTACACCTCGCAGACCGACAGCACCATGGTGCATACCACCCTGAAGACAGGCATTCGCGTCGGCTTACCCGAAGTGACCATGATGGCAGCCAACACCACCGCCGCTATCGCCGGCCTGGATTACGACAAAGCCTGGGGCGGCGACGAATCTGGCCCCTATGCCCTCCATCCCTGGGGACTGCCCGCTGGCCCTGGCGGGTTGCCCGCCATTCTCTACTCCCAATCGCGCGAGGATAACACTCTGCCCACCACAGGCGTTTACCAGGAAGGGCTGCGCTTTTATGATCTGCAAGGCTCCAACCTGCGCTACGAACTCTATAGGATGGAACTGGACGGCAGCGGCCAGACGCTCATCCCCGTTGACCTGAACGGCATTGGTCTGCCACACGCCGACGTCATGGACGCCAAACCCATTGTCCCCCGCGTGGGTTGGGCATCCTTGCCAGATGCGTATACAGGGGCTTCCAACGACGACCCCCTTTGGGGAAACGTTCCCAACGACCTCCCCGGCTACGCCTTTAGCCAGCGTACCCGCGCTGACATCCAGACGGCTACCGTGCATAACCCCAACGTTTACGCCAACGCCCCGCTTGATTTGCCGTTTGTCAACAACTCGCCGCCGCCAGGCAGCGTGGCTTACGCTCAGGTGTGGGTAGACGCCAACCAGTTTACGGGGGCGTACTGCTACCCAGGTGAAAACGGCGACCCTGATTGGCCGCAGCCGTGCGACAACTTCCGCCAGGACAACCAACTGCGGGCTGTGCTGTGGGCGCAGGTTCCGGTGGATGCCAGGGGCGCGTTTACCGTCACCGTCCCCGCCGACACCATGAACTTCATTGTGCTGCGCGACGTGTTTGGGCGGGCCGTCAGCAGTTGGAATCGCGGCTATATTTCCATTGCCCAGGGCAGCGCCTACGCTCGCCCCGGTGAACTGGTCACTTGTACGGGCTGCCACATGGGGCACGTCAGCGGTTCGCTGGCAGCCAACCTGGCGGAAGCGCAGCAGGGCTGGACGAACGTGGCGCCTTATGCCGTGGCCGGCGCCAGCAGCGTTTATGAAGATTCCTTCCTGCCGGCAAATCTCCACGACCGGCGCGGTTGGGTTCCCGCCGCTGCCGGCAGCGCCGCCTTCCAGGATGACAGCAATGGCTGGATTTCCGCGTCTGGCCTGGCTGCCGGGCAATGGGTAGAACTGGCCTGGCCCGACGACGTGCTCATCCAGCGCGTCCGCCTGGTGGGCCCGCCCCCCAGCGGCGGCGATTGGGACGGCTTTGGTCAGCCTGTCGCAGAAGGCGCGTATTACGTGCGTGCGGGTTTGCTGGAACTCTATCGGGATGGGCAGATGGTTGCCAGCGCCAACGTGGGGCGCGTGTATCCTTTAAGCGACGGCGGCACGACCGTGACCCTGGCCCAACCCGTTGTGGCCGACCGCCTGCGCTTCAAAATCCAGAGCGTGCGCGGTCTCTGGTGGTGGGAAAATGTGGCTGCCCTGAATGAAATTGAAGTCATCGGACGCGCCGCTGCCCCCCCGTCCACCGTCTTGCAGCAGTTCTATCTGCCGTTCCTGCAGCGATAGGCGTCCAATACCAACTTAACCATGCTATGAAGATAATGCCTTCTCCAGCAAAAGACGCATTTCTTCAAGCCCTGGAGGTGGATCGGGCGCCTCATTCAGCAATGCGACCGTGTCCAGGTCAATAACGCCCCCTGGCAAGCGTTGGGCCAGCGCTTCTTTCAGGGTAACTACTGCTTTGCTTGTTTCACCAAGACCATATAGCGCCCACGCTTTATTCTCCAGGAGGCCAGCGCGCGTTTGTAGCTGGCGCTCCCATGCCTGCCCCCACAGCGCAAGTGCTGTTTCAAATTGCTCAACAGCCTTTTGTTTGTTTCCTTGATAGATGTAAATGAGGCCGAGTTGAACATGCGCATTAAGCGCGTCATCAGGGCTCAGGAGAATGCGCTGATTGTAGCATTCAGTGGCCTGGTTGATTTCCCGTCGGCGCAGGTGTATATCCGCCAGATTATTGTAGGGATAGGCAAACCGTGCGTCCAGGCGGATCCCCTGCTGGTAGGCGGCGATGGCTTCCTCATACCGCTGCAGGTCGCGGTAGACGTTGCCCAGACCATTCCAGGGATAAGCGTCTTGCGGGTCGCGCTCAATGGCTTGCTGGAAGGCGGCGATGGCTTCCTCATACCGCTGCAGGTCGCGGTAGACGTTGCCCAGATTGTTCCAGGGGTGAGCGTCTTGCGGGTCGCGCTCAATGGCTTGCTGGTAGGCGGCAATGGCCTCCTCATACCGCTGCAGGTCGCGGTAGACAAGACCCAGACCGTTCCAGGGGTAAGCGAATTGCGGGTCGCGCTCAATGGCTTGCTGGTAGGCGGC
>JAGVTM010000417.1 GCA_019136785.1 Chloroflexota bacterium
GTCATTCGTCTAATTCGTGGCGAAAAAGGAAAAACCGATGCCGGCATCCCCCTCCCCCCGCGACCAACTCAGCGCCGATATTCACCTGCTGGGCGACATTCTGGGCAAAGTTATTCGCCAACAAACGGGCATTGAACTGTACGAACTGGAGGAGCGCATCCGCGCCCTGGCTAAAGTGCGCCGCATAGACGAAACCCCCGAAATTGACGCCCACCTGGCTCGCCTGGTGGACAGCCTCACCCTGGAGCAGGCAGAAACAGTGGCCCGCGCCTTCACCACCTACTTTGAGCTGGTCAACCTGGCGGAAGAGATGCAGCGCATCCGCGTACTGCGGCAGCGGGAGCGCGACCTGTACCCGGCGCCGATGAAGGAGAGTATCGCTGCCGGCATTGCCGCCCTCTGGGAAATGGGCGTAGACGCTCAGGAAATGGGCCGCCTGCTGGATCGTCTGCACGTCGAACTCGTCTTCACTGCCCACCCCACCGAAGCCCGCCGCCGCACCGTCCTCTCCAAACTGCGCCGTATCAGCCACGCCCTGCACGAACTGGAACTACGCGACCTGATCCCGTCCGAGCACGCCGCCCTGGTAGCCCAGATCACGTCCGAAATCACCAGCCTGTGGGCTACCAGCCGCAGCCGCGTCACCCGCCCCGACGTGGCGGACGAAGTCAAGACGGGCCTCTACTACCTGGACAGCACCGTCTGGGACATCTTGCCCGACATCTACCAGGCCATGCGCAAAGCCCTGGCTCACTATTACCCCACCCTGACGCCCCCCGCCCGCTTTCTCACCTTCGCCTCCTGGATGGGCGGCGACCGTGACGGCAACCCATTCGTCACCGCTCCCGTGACCGCCGAAACGCTGCGCCTCCATCGCGGTCTGGCGGTGGAACGCCACCGCAAAAGCGCCACGGAAATCAACCGCTCCCTGAGCATGTCCGACCGCCTCATGTCCATCACGCCCGAACTCGCTGCCGCCCTGGACAGCGCCGATGCCCACGACTCCGCCCACGTTGGCTACCTGCGGCAGCGCTATCCGCGCGAACCGTACCGCCTGTTTGCCGCCATTCTGGCGGCAGACCTGGCGGCAGCCTCTCAGGATGACGTAGTGGCTCGCCTGGAATCCCCCGAAACGGCCCCGCCTCTGCCTCGCCTGCGCACGGGAGACGATTTGCAGACGCCGCTGACGTTGATGGATCAATCGCTGCGCCAGAAAGGGTTTGCCCCTATTGCCGAAACCGAACTGACCCGCTTCCTGATCCAGGCGGGCGTCTTTGGCTTGTACGCCGCCCGCCTGGACATCCGCCAGGACAGCGGTTACAACGACGCTGTCCTCACCGAAATCCTCTCCCACTTGGGGCGCTGTCCCGACTACGCCGCGCTGGCTGCCGACGACCGCGTCGCGCTGCTGACGCAGCTTCTGGCTGAACCCGCGCCTGATATGGCTGCCTGGGCGGGCCATCCTTTTTCGGCAGAAACGCAGGAAACCCTCCATCTTTTCCGCCTGTTGGCTCAGGCGGTGCGCACCTATGGCGCGCACATCCTGGGGCCCTACATCATCAGCATGACGCGCGGCGTCCACGACATGCTCTTGCCCCTGCTGCTGGCTTACTGGCATGGCTTAAACCTGCACGCCGATCAACCAGAAGGCTTAGCCATCGCCCCCCTGTTTGAAACCCGCGCCGACCTGGAAGCAGGGCCCGCCATCATGGCTGCTGCCTTTGCTCACCCCGCCTACAGTCGCCACCTGGCGCGTTTGCAGCGGCAGCAAACGATCATGATCGGCTATTCAGACAGCAACAAAGATGCGGGTTATCTCACCGCCAATTGGGAGTTGTATCGCGCTCAGGAAGGGTTAGCCGCCGTTTGCCAGGCACACGATGTGCTGCTCATGCTGTTTCATGGACGCGGCGGCACAATTGCTCGCGGCGGCGGACCCGCCAATCGCGCCATTCTGGCGCAGCCCCCTGGCTCGGTGGGCGGGCGCATTCGGATCACCGAACAGGGCGAAGTGATTGACATCCATTACGGGCAGCCCGCCATCGCCCGCCGCCATCTGGAACAGGTCGTCCACGCCACCCTGTTAGCCAGCGCCCCCGGTCGCGGCGTGCAACCCGACCCCGCCTGGCGCACCGCCCTGGACGAGCTTTCGCACCTTTCCTACCGCGCCTATCGCGCCTTTGTCTACGAAACGCCCGCTTTCCTGGCATTCTGGCAGCAAGCCACCCCCATTGACGAAATCAACCAGCTTCGCATTGGCTCCCGTCCCGCCAAACGCAAGCAGGGCGGCGCCTTCACCGGGCTGCGCGCCATTCCCTGGGGCTTTAGCTGGATGCAGAGCCGCTTTGTGCTGCCCAGTTGGTATGGTTTGGGAACGGCTCTGGAAACCTACGCCCTCAGCGGCAGCGGCGAGGAACGATTGGAGCAACTGCGCGCCATGTATCACCAGTGGCCCTTCTTCTACACGGTCCTCAACAACGCCCAGGTATCGCTGGGTAAGGCGGACATGGGCATTGCCCGCATTTACGCCCAACTGGTCGCCGATGACGCCCTGCGCCAGCAAATCTTTGGTCACATTGCTGCCGAATTCGAGCGCACGGTGCGTTGGATTTTGTTGATTACCGGGCAGCGCGAAATTTTGGACAACGAACCCATCTTGCAGCGCTCCATCCGCCGCCGCAATCCATACGTGGACCCCCTCAACTTTATCCAGGTCAGTCTCATCCGTCGCCTGCGCGCCCTGCCTGAATCCGACAACGACGAAGCCCGCCAGCTTGTGCGCGTCATCGCCCTGACCATCAACGGCGTCGCCTCTGGCTTGAAAAACACGGGCTAGAGCGCGCCGGGGAGCGGCGCGCAAATGACGCGGATAAGACCCCTATCCCCCTTCCCCCAAGGGAAAGGGGGCTTTCGGAGGGGGCGAGGGAGCGGGAGCAGGGATTAGCCGATTGTTTTCTCGATGTTCAAGAAGGCGGCAGTCTGGTTTACTAACGATTTTCCGCGGCTTGTTTCTTTAGGCGGCTGATGTACTGCTTGCGGAATTTGGCTACCTTGGGGGCAATGACGGCGCGGCAGTAGCCTTGATACGGATTGCGCGCGAAGTACTCCTGGTGGTACTCCTCGGCAATATAGAAATCGGCGGCGGGGGTCACCTCGGTCACAATGGGACGCCCCCAAATCCCGGCTTCGGCAATCTCCTTGATCACCTGGTATGCCGTCGCTCTTTGCTCTGGTGAATGGTAGAAGATGGCTGAGCGATATTGCGGGCCCACGTCATTGCCCTGGCGGTTCAGGGTGGTAGGGTCATGGATGGTGAAGAAGACCTGTAAGATCTCTTTGAAGGAGATGATAGATGGGTCAAAGGTGATGCGGACCACTTCGGCGTGACCGGTGTTGCCGGCACACACCTGCTGATAAGTTGGATTCGTCACCTGCCCGCCCATGTAACCCGACTCCACGCTAATCACGCCCATCAATTCGTCATAGACCGCCTCCAGACACCAGAAACACCCCCCGCCCAACGTTGTTACTTCATGTTGTTCACCAGCAAACCCTTGCATAATATTCCCTTTCCTTTGTTCATAAGCGCGCCGCACTTTTTAAGTGCGCCACTTCTTAAGTGCGCCACTTCTTAAGTGCGCCACTTCTTAAGTGCGCCACTTCTTAAGTGCGCCGCACTTCTCGCGGCTAACCAGCGCCCCCAATATACCTTACCTGCCGCCAATCACCCTGGCTTCCCACCCAACTTCTTTGCAAAATCTAACCATTACCACGCCTGGCAAAGCAAGCCCCTCCTTAACCATTCACGAATTCACCCATTAATTTCTGCTCTTCGCCACAGCGCCATTGCCCGCAGCACCTCCAACTGCCCTATATGGTACGTCTCATGCCACACCAGCCCGTCCAGATGTTCCGCCACGGGCTTCTGCCCCCGATCCGTCACCCCTACCTGTGCCAACGCCTCGGGCGTCGCCGCCGCTAATGCCTGCTGCAGCAGCGCCTCCGACTGCGCCAGGTCAGCCAGCAGCCGCTCCCAGGGCAGCGCCGCCACGCTGTCGGTAATCGCCGCCGAACCCGTACGATACTTTTCCATTTCTGCCTCTCCCCAAAAGCCATCCTGCCCCAACAGCGCCAGCGCCGTTTGCCGCCGCGACAAAATGTGACCAAGCACCCAATTCAGGCAATTCCCCACAAACGGCGGCTGCGCCAGACTGTCTGCAGACGTCAGCCCGTCAACCAGCCGCCCAATTAACCACGTATTCCCCGCATACGCCTGCGCCAACCAATCAGCCGGTGGAAACATACTTTTCTCTCCTGCCCTTCCGCGTATAAAATTCATGACCTGCCCTAGAATAGCGCGTGCGTTCTAAATCGTCTAGCGTATTGCCCCGGTAAGGATGCGGCAAATGTGGTATCATCGAGCGCGTTCTGGCAGCGTAGGAGACGACCTCACCGGGTATCTTGACCGATGAAAAAGAGTGACCGCCGCATTCAGCGCACCCGACAGCAGCTATCCCAGGCGCTCATTGCCCTGACCCTGGAGAAGGGTTATGAGGCTGTTTCTATTCGGGACATTACGCGGGATGCCGGCATTGGCTACGCCACCTTCTTCCGCCATTACCCGGACAAAGACACCCTGCTTATTGACGTCCTGAACGCCTTCATTCAAGAACTCAAACAGCTATTCGCCCAATCCGCCGAACCCTCCCCTGCCGCCGAAGGCGCCCTGATATTTGCCCACGTCCGCCAGCAGCGCGACCTCTACCGCATCCTGCTGCGCGGTCAGGGAACCCAGGCCATCCTCAACCACATCCAGGAGATCACCGCCCGGGAATTCTTAGCCATCTATGCCCCTAAGCCCGACAGCCCCATTCCCCCCGACGTTGCCGCCAACCACGTCGCTGCTGCCACCATGGCCCTGATCAAATGGTGGCTCGACCACGATATGCCCTACACGCCCGCCCAGATGGGTCTCATCTACAGCGAACTCATCATCCGCCCCACCCAAGCCATCGCCTTTACCCCTCTCCCACAGCCGACGGCGCTTCATTAGCCGTTCAACAATTCACAAATTCACCTATCAATTATTCTAATAGGCGGGTTGCCAACCCGCCCTACGGGGCTGTCTAACAACTTCTGCGTGAATCCTTAACATTTTCTTCACATTCTTTTAGTATTCTGGAGCCAATTGACCCATCATATAGGCGTCATC
>JAGVTM010000393.1 GCA_019136785.1 Chloroflexota bacterium
CCCGGCGCCGATGCCGCCGGACGATGCGTCCGCGCTCGCTTTGCGGGGCCGATAAGCGGTCGGAGAGATCGCCACGATTTACTGGGGTGATACCCTCTGGTTTTTCTTTGCGTTCTTCGCGTCTTTGCGGTGAAATTCCAGAGAGGCTTATTAACTGTCCGTAAACAGCCTGGCGATTTGGGTTTGTAGTAACCGCTTTAGCGGTTTGGACGGCTGAAGCCGTTACTACGAACTTATTTGGTAGCTGTCTGTAAACAACCTGGCGATTTGGGTTTGTAGTAACCGCTTTAGCGGTTTGGACGGCTGAAGCCGTTACTACGAACTTATTTGGTGAATAGTTACCTTTGCACATCAGTTTTAACACATTTTGAGGAGAAAATGTAATGACCAAACACGCTCGCGCGCTGTTGTTTTTACTGCTGCTGTTGGCTCTGCCGGCATTAGCCTGCAACCTGACATCGCCACCCGAACCAACGCTGACGCCCCAACCCACCAGCGTTCCCCCCACCGATACCGCCGCGCCGACTCAACCGCCGCCGACGGAGACGGCTGTGCCGCCTACGGAGGCGCCCGCGCCCACGCCCACGCTGCCGCCGGACCCGCGCGAGGGGTTCCTGGATTACGAGAGCCAGGCGTTTGGTCTGACCTTTGTTTATCCGCCAGAGTGGACGGTAGATGAGTCGAGCGGTTTTATCGGCATTGTCAGCGACCCATCTATCCTGGATTCACAAGATTTCAGCGACGGCGCCGGCATCATCCTGGCGACGGATCCGGGCATGGGAAGCATGACGCCCGCAGAAATTCTGGAGCTGTTTGCCTCGCCGGAGGGCGGTATGCTGCTGGACGTTGAAGTTGTATCTGAGCCGGCGGCCTTGCTGATCAACGGTCAGGACGCCCTGCAAGCCACTTATTTGGGCACGATAGAAGAGCAGGCCGTTAAAGCGACCATTACGGTGATCGTGAAAGAACAAACGACGGCTATCGCCATCGCCTTGACGCCGCGCGAGGGGAATGCTGAGTTGGAGCCACTGATGAACGAAGTTGTGAGCAGCATTATCCTGACAGGCAGCGGCGGGCCGCAGGCGGAGGGCGACATCAACCTGGGACAGTCTGTAGATGGCGTTGTGCCCGCCAACACTGCCTCTACCTGGACGTTCACCACTGCCGCGGGGGACACGGTCAATATCCTGGTTGTCCCTGATGAAGGTCTGGATGCTATCGTAGACGTACTCGACGCCGATGGGCAGTCTATGCTGCCGGATGGGGCCGTGGACGAAAGTTTTGACGAAGAAGAAATTCAGGGGTTGATTCTGCCGGCAGGAACTTACACAATCTCGGTGACCGGGTTTGCCAGCAGCGCCGGCAAGTACACGCTGTCGCTGGCTAACAGTACAGAAGCGCTGACGGAGGCAGTCCCGCTGGCGATGGGCGAAGCATTATCCGGCACCCTGGGAGTTGATCAGGCAGCAGCCTATGTCTTTGCGGGCGTGGCGGGGGAACCATTGAATGTGAACGTCACGCCCGATGGGGATTTAGACGTGGTGGTGACGTTGTACGATGCAGCAGGTAAAGAACTGCAAGCGACGGATAGATCGTTTGGAGAGGAAATAGTCGCTTTCACGCCAGACGCCGACGGGGAGTATTATGCGCAGGTGACCAGCTTCGATGGCACGCCGGGCAGCTTTACCATCTCCCTGGAGGTGGGTCTGGTGGAATTGTCGCTTATACCTGACGCCGTTCTTTTCAGTGAAACGGGCAGCGTTGCCGAAGATGAGACGGCAAGTTATGGGATCACGGGGCAGCAGTATCGCCCAATGACGATTATCGTCAGTTCGGTGGAGGATTTTGACGCCGTGGTACAGATCGTTGATCCCGATGGGGCGGAAGTAATGGAGCAAGACGTCTCTTATGATCAGGAAGAGCTGCTGCTCATTCCCGCCGCCGATGGCGAGTACCAGATTAACGTGACGGGTTTTGAAGGGGTTGCCGGCAGCTTCGATATCACCGTTTTCCCCGGCGGTTTGGGCGGCGTGGGCATAACGGGCAGCGTTGTCGCCGCGAGCGATATCCTGGTTGACGCGGACGACAGTCACGCCTATCCGTTCACGGCGATCAGCAACCAGCCGGTGGTGGCGGTGGTGCAGCCCGAAGCGGGGCTGGACGTGGTGCTGGAAGTGGTCAACGATGACACAGGCAGGGTGCTGCAAACCATAGACAGTACGTTTTCCTATGAGCGCGTGCTGTTTGTGCCGCCGGCGGACGGCGGCAACTACTACATTGCTGTATCCGGGTATGAAGGCGAAACGGGTTCCTATGAGATATATCTGTTGGGGGGGCCAGACATCTTCTTTGAACTGGCGAACGGGGACGTCGTTTATGCCACGTTGGGGGATGACTCTTTTTCTGGGTTCACCTATCGCGGTCTGGCTGAGGAAACGCTCACGGTTGTGGTCAGCCCGGATGCCGACCTGGATGCCGTGATACAGGTGGAACCTCTGGAAGGAGAGCCGTATCTGGCGGTGGATGACACGGTGGATGGGGAAGTGGAAAGCGCCAGCTACACCTTTACTCAGGAGGAGATTATCTTCATTGTGGTGCGGGGGTTTAACAATGATGCCGGCAGTTACACCCTGCAAATCGAAGTGGAGTAACGCCCGTCATTTGTGAATGGCTCTTTGGGGGCGCGCCAGCCGGGGGCTGGCGCGCCCCTTTTGCTGCCCGCTCAGACAAGCTACTCTCGTGGATTAGATTGGTTCAATCTGAGAGATTGAACCAATCTATCAAATCACGACGGCGTAGCGGCTGCGGATGTTGGGCAGCAGGTATTCGTCGAAGGCGCGGGCGACGTCGTATTGCGGCTGCCAGCCCCAATCGCGGCGGGCGGCTTTGTCTTCCAGGTCGGCGGGCCAGCTATCTACAATGCCCTGTCGCCGCGAGTCGGGCTCAAAGGTGATTTCCGCGGCGGGGAAGGCTTGCAGCACGCGCTGGCGAAATTCAGTCGCCGTCAGGCTGAAGCTGGTGACGTTGTAGACCAGCCGGCTCAACGTCTGGCGCGGCGCGGCAGCCAGGTCAAGCAAGGCGGTCACGGCATCGGGCATAGCCATGAAGGGAATCTGGGTGTCCTGGCGCACAAAACAGGCGTATGGCTCCCCTTTGGCGGCGGCGTGCAGCATTTCGGGGCCATAGTCGCTGGTGCCGCCGCTGGGCACGGTGAAGGCGCTGATTAAGCCAGGGAAACGCACCGAGCGAAAGTCGAGCATGACGGGTCGCTCTGCGGCTAACTGGCGGTAGTGGCGGCTGTAATACGTGCCCAGCATCTCGCAGTATTGCTTGTTGCAGCCGTACATGGTGGTGGGATAGTTCCAATCCCACTCGCGCACGCGGCTAAATTCGGCTTTGCGCTGGAGATCGGGCAAGCCATAAACGGCAATAGAGCTGGGGAAGATAAACTGGACAGGGCGACCACGCCATTGGGATTGGTCAGCAGCCAGTTTGAGCAAAGCCAGAGTGCCTTCCACGTTGACGCGATGGGCGATTTCGGGGGTGTATTCGCCGCGCGTGGAGAGCAGCGCCGCCAGATGATAGATGGTGTCAAACTCGTATTCGCTGACCAAGCGAGCCAACAGGTGTTCATCCAGGATGCTGCCTTCAACGTGGGTGGTGAGGGAGTGGACTTCTGCCGGCAATGCGTGTAAATCCAACGTCAGCAACAGCTTATCGGTGCGCCCCGCCAGCGCCCGCACCAGCGCCACCCCAATTTCGCCGGACGCGCCGGTAATCAATATGACCTTTTTTCGCATGGGAAGCCTCCAAACCAGGGTATATAACCATTTACCCCCGCTCCCCTTCGATAAACTCAGGGCAAGCTCTGAGCCTGTCGAAGGGAACCGGTTTCGACAGGCTCAACCTACGGGGGAGTGAACGATCACACTCAGAAGGTAACTATTCACCGCAAAGACGCAAAGATGCAGACCCCCATCCCCCAACCCCCTTCCCCCCCGGGGGGAAGGGGGCTTTCGGGGAGGGCGAGGGGCGCTGCGCGCCCCTCGCCCACCATTACCCCTTCCCTGGCAGGGGGCGCGCAATTACCCGATTATTTTCTCAATGTCCAAGAACTTCTCAATACGCCCCAAGTATAGCGTTAAATCAGGGATGCTGCCTACGAGAAAATCAAGGATAATAACATGACAAAGATCAGCAGCGCCGCAAAACGTGGCCTTTGCGTCTGGCAATCAACGGGTTGTCAGGGAGCTTCCGGGATAATATCTGGCAGCGCCTGAGAGTATAAAAGTCTTTTAATTCGGCAAACGGGGGGGAAGACCCCCATCCCCCAACCCCCTTCCCCCTTTAGGGGGAAGGGGGCTTTTCGGAGAGGGCGAGGGGCGCTGCGCGCCCCACGCCCTACATTACCCCTTCCCTTTCTCAACGTCTAATGATTGAGAGTTTCGTAAGATAGATGCGCGATAGACAAATGTGGAACGGAGATGGAAATGAGAGAGCGTGGCTGGCTCTGATTCTGGCGGCTTTCGTTGTGCTGGGCGTTGTGTACGCTTTGACGACGCCCCCTTTCGAAGCCTCGGACGAATTGTGGCATTATCCGATGGTGCGCCATCTGGCTGAGGGGAATCCGCTGCCGGTGCAAGACCCGGAGAATGTGGGACCCTGGAAACAAGAAGCCAGCCAGCCGCCCCTGTATTATTATCTGGCGGCAGCGCTGACCTTCTGGATTGACGCCAGCGACATGCCACAGGTACGCTGGCTCAACCCGCACGTCAATAACGGGGTGATCACCCCTGACGGCAACATCAATCTGGCGGTACACGATCCAGCCGCCAGCCGGTGGCGGGGCGCGCTGCTGGCGGTGACCGTGGTGCGGCTGGCGTCGGTGCTGCTCAGCCTGGGTACGGTGTATCTGACTTACCGCATTGGCCGCGCTGCCGCGCCGGAGCGCCCAGAACTGGCTCTGGGGGCGGCAGCGCTGAACGCTTTCACGCCCATGTTTCTGTTCATCAGCGGCGCGGTCAACAACGATAATCTGGCAGTGCCGCTGACGTCGGCGGGCGTGTGGTGGATGCTGCGGGCAATGCAGCGGGCGCAGCAAGGGCAGGCGGCGACAAGAGGCGACTGGCTACTGCTGGGCGCGATAGTGGGGGCAGCGGCTCTGACCAAAGAAGGTACGCTGGCTTTGCTGCCATTGGCGGGCGGGACGGTGTTCATGGTGGCATGGCAAACAGGGGGCCAGGCGGCAACGCTGCGCGGTTTGGGGCGCACGTTGCTGCGCGCTCTGGGGCGTTTTCTGTGGGTGGCGCTGCCGGCATTGTTGATTGCCGGCTGGTGGTATTGGCGCAACGTGCAGCTTTATGGGGATTGGTTGGGATGGAATGCGTTTCTGGCGGTGCTGGGGCAGCGGGCGCATCCCGCCAGCCTGGCGCAATTGTGGGATGAACGGTGGGGCTTCCTGCTGTCTTATTGGGGGTTGTTTGGCGGCGTCAATGTGCCTATGGACGATTGGATTTACGTTGCCTTTAACGTGATCCTGGCAGCGGGTGTGGCAGGCTTCGTCGTTTATTTCAGCCAAACGCTGCGCCGCTTTCACAAGCAGCAGGCGGCAGTCGCCCGCGGAAAAGGGCCCCTGGGCTATTTGCTGGCATTCACGGCGCAGCAGTTCCCGCTGGTTTTATGCCTGCTGCTCAGCGCCGCCGTCATCTACGGCGTCATCCAGTGGGCGACCGTCACCTGGTCTTCACAAGGGCGGCTGGTCTTTACGGCTATCTCGCCATTAAACGTGCTGCTGGCGCTGGGGCTGGCGGGCTGGCTGCCGCGGCGGTGGGCGCGGTCGCTGCTGGTCATCGTGGGCGGCTTCTTTTTCGTGGCGGCGGCGGCGGCGCCGTTTGCCTGGATTCGCCCGGCTTATACGCCTGTTTTCGCAGACGCTGACGCGACGCTGGCGCATCCGGCTAACCTGGATTTCGGTGGCCAGATGCGGCTGATCAGCTATGAAGTAGAGAAGATGGAACTTTTCCCTGGGGACAGCCTGGAAGTGCGGTTGTTGTGGCAGGCGCAGCAGCCGATGACGCGGACGTGGAGCGTGTTTGTGCATTTGCACGATCCGGTGTTGGATGCACCAATCGCGCAGCGGGATATGTATCCGGGGCAAGGGCTGGCAGCCACGCCGCTGCTGCGTCCAGGGCAGCGGCTGCTGGATCGCTACGTGATTCAGGTTCCGGCGGCGGCGGTGGCGCCGGCAGAACTGGCGCTGAACGTGGGATTGTATGATTATGCCAGCGGCGAGCGCCTGCGGCTGAGCGATGGCGGGGATGCCGGCACGCTGGCGACGCTGGCGTTACAGCCACGACCGGGCAGCGTGCCCAATGCGCTCAACGTTAACTTCGAGAATGAGATCACCCTGGTGGGCTTTGAGATGTCGTCGCGTCGCGCCGCGCCAGGGGCGTTAATCGTCATGACGTTATACTGGCAGGCGGCAAAGCCGCTGACGCGCGACTACAAGTTTTTCGTGCAGGTTTTGGGCGACGAGAACAGGCGTTGGGCGGCAGCCGATATTACGGCCACGCCTGGGACAACGGAATGGACGGCGGGGGCGCTGCAAAGTATTGGCTTTCCGCTGGCGTTCGATGCGGCAACGCCGGCAGACGTGTATCCGGTGATTGCCGGCATCTACTGGCAAGAAGCGGACGGCAGTTTGCAGCGCTTGCAGACGATCACGGCTGAGGGGCGGCTGACGGATGATTTTGTGACTCTGACCAGCGTGCGCGTTCTGCCAGCCATACCTACGGGGGATTGACCATGACCCCGGCGTGGAGAAAATAGAGGGGGCAAAGAGGCAAGCGTAGATGATTAGCAAGCGTATTCCGAAACCAAAGTGGGCCAACGTGGACTGGACGTCGCTGTCCGACTCGCCGTGGGGAATTGGCGTTTTTGCGGGCATCGTGGCCGTGCTAGGCGGCATTGTGCTGGCGGTGGGGGGACCGCTGGCAGCCGTGGCGCTGCTGGCGGCGGCAGCGGGCGGCGTGGTGGTGCTGCGGAATATGGAAGTGGGTTTTTGGGGCGTCATTGCCGTCATTTGCCTGCTGCCATTTGGCACTATTCCCGTGGATGTGGGGATCACGCCCACTTTTTTGGATGCGGCTCTGGGCGCGGTCATTGGCGTCTGGCTGCTGCGCCTGATGACCGGACGGCAGCGCACGGTCGTCACTTCGCCCATCACGCTGCCGCTGGTCATTTTTATCATTGTGGCCCTGTTCGCTTTCATTTTTGGCCTGGGCAACGGGCCGTTGACAACCCAACTGCTGCGGCGTTTTGCCGAACTGCTGCTGAGCATGGGCTTCACGCTGGTGGTCATTGACTTCTGCGCCAATTGGGAGCGGCTGGAACGGCTGGTGAAAGTGTTGTTGTGGGCGGGCGCGGGCGGCGCAGCCATGGGTATTGGGCTGTGGCTGCTGCCCGATGGCACAGCCAATGACATCCTGAACGCCTTGCAGCGCATTGGCTATCCAGGCGGGTGGGTCATTCGCTACATTGAGGACAACCCGGAATTGTCGGAGCGGGCTATCAGCACGGCGATTGACCCGAACGCGCTGGGGGGTTTGTTGTTGATGATTGGGGCGCTGGCGGGGCCGCAGTTGGTCGCCAAACGTCCCTTGCTGCCGCGCTGGCAGAGCGCCGGCATTTTCGGTCTGGTGCTGGTGTGTCTGGTGCTGACCTTCTCGCGCGGGGCCATGTTTGGTCTGGCGGCGGGTCTGGGCTTTGTGGCCGTCGTGCGCTATCGCCGCCTTATCCCGTATATGCTGGCGGGCGCGCTGCTGTTCCTGGCGCTGCCGGTCACTCAGGGGTACGTTACCCGCTTTGTGGAAGGGATTCAGGGGCAAGACCTGGCGACGCAAATGCGCTTTGGCGAATACCGGGATGCCGTGGCCCTGATCCGGCGGTATCCCTTGTTTGGCGTTGGCTTTGCCGGCTCGCCGGACATTGATCTCTATCTGGGCGTGGCGATGATTTACCTGACCATTGGGCAGCAGATGGGGGTGTTGGGGCTGGGCACGTTTTTCGTCTTAATCGGCGCCGTCTTTGGCTACGCCTTTGCCAACAGGCATTGCTTTGGGGCGGGACAGGCGCACGATGGGGTGTGGTTGGGATTACATGCGGCGTTGTTGGGGGGATTGGCTGCCGGCATTTTTGATCACTATCTGTTCAACATTGATTTCCACCACGCTGTGACCATTTTCTGGCTACTGGTGGGTCTGGCGACAGCAGCCACGCGCCTGGGGCGGCAGTCCCAGGATGGCTGATCGTCTTTTTCGGGAGGATTTGATGCGCCGCCTGTTTGTTTTCACCGCCAATGTTTTTGCCGGCATTTTCCTGGCTCTGGGGCTGATGGCCTGTGGAGGGACAACAGACGACCTGCCCACCCAGGTCCCGGCTGTGGAGGACGGCGCCGGGGCGGATAGTTCGCCGCGCCCTACGGAGAATCCGGCTGACTTGCTGCCGCCGACGTGGACGCCGCAGCCGACGGCTGACAGCGGCTTATTGGCGACGCCGGGGGGTGGGGAGAATGCTGGGGCGCCTGCCGGCAATCAGACCATCTACCTGGTGCAGGCGGGGGATACGTTGGGCACGATTGCGATTGAGTTTGGCGTCTCTGTGGACGACCTGGCGCGCGTGAACAACATCAGCGACCTGGACCACATTGAGGTGGGGCAGCAGCTTATTATTCCATAGCAGCAGGTAGGGATTCCTCGTTTCACTGGGAATGACACAGGTAAACGGAAATTTGTCATTCCGGGCGGAGTCTTCGCAGCGAGGGGCGCCACCTGGCGCGGGAGCGCAATCCTTATCTCCGCTATTGGCTGGTGCAAGCGGCTTACTCCCTGAAGGGACATCAGGATGAGTATGCCCACTACTATTGGCAAAAGTTCTCTGAGGTGAAAAAACACCAACACAAGCGCGCTCTGATCCTGACCGCGCGGAAAGCTGTCCGGCTGGTTTTTGCCCTGCTACACAAAGGCCAAATGGCGCAGCTTGAGGAGTCTACTCCAGCCTGATCCCCCCGGTCATGCGGCCTGACCCGCCGCCCATACCGCGCCGCTGTCTGTGACAGCGGTTGTGCCCTCCCCCCCTGAATCAAAACCAAAACAGGCGGGGGCGCTGCCCCCTGCCTGTTTTTTGCCCAAATCCTCTCTGGAACGACCTCCAAACTCCCTCTTGACTTTTACCGGATTCTCAAAGGGCGGAGCATCCTTTCGGACACATTTGGTTGAGATACAAAATGAATGGAACCAGTATGTTTCAACCCCTCAAAGGGCGGAGCATCCTTTCGGACGCCGCTGGTTTTGCCAATCCCCATTGGGGATGGTCAAGTTTCAACCCCTCAAAGAGCGTGTTGAAAAATTGCCGCTTCGGCAATGATTCATGAAAAAGTGGTAGGTGATCTTTTTTTGTGGCAAGATTGTGAGGCAACATTGATTTTTCTTCGTGAGAA
>JAGVTM010000356.1 GCA_019136785.1 Chloroflexota bacterium
GAACAGGTGCGGGTAGGGAACCAGTTGGGCATTACGTATGCGCGGCTGGGGGCGTTGGATAAGGCGGTGGATATCTTTCAGCGCAGCCTGAACCTGGCGCGCAAGAAGGGGCCGCGGGAAACAGCCATTATTTTGGGGAATCTGGGCCAATCTTATCAGGAGTTGTACGCCATGGAGCAGGCGCTGCAGTGCCACCAGGAGGGTCTGGCGCTGGCGGAACAGGCCGGGCTGCGCAGCGGCATAGCCGATCTGTGCCGTAATCTGGGGGTTGATCTGGTCTATCTGGGGCGGATGGCGGAAGGGCTGAAGTATCTTTATCGGGCGCTGCAGATGAGCGAAGCGACAGGACAGCAGGATGAACGGCTGCAAACGCTGTACTCGCTGGCATTGGCTGAACTGCAGCAGAGCGAAATTGACCGGGCGGAAGCGCACGCGCGGCAATTGCAGACGTTGGCGGAAACGGGGGGGATGCGCGGGTATCTGGCGGATAGTTTGCACGCTCTGGGGTTGTGCAAAGTGGCGCAGGGAGACAAAGCGGCGGCAGAGCAGTTATGGCAGCAGGGGGCGTTTATTGCGCATGAGACGAGCCGCCGCTTCTTGTTGTGGCAGCTACATGCGGCTATGGCGGGCATTTCCGCCAACCCGAACCTGGCGCGGGTGCATTATCGTATTGCGGCTGAAGTGATTGAGCAAATCGCTTACCCATTGGAAGATAAGGCGCTGCGCCAGACGTTTCGCGGCGCACCACCTATTCGGGCTATTTTGGAGGCGGCGCAGGAAGCAGGGTAAGAGGGAGGAGGGAGGAGGGAGGAGTGTAAGAGCAGAACTTTAGGGGGCGAGTTGGTTGATTTTGTTTCCAATATGAATATAATTTGTTTATATTGTAAGCTCACTTCAGCCGGGTAGTTAAATCTATGGCTCTGGAATTGGACGATATGGATCGGGCTTTGCTGCACGATCTACAAGAGGACGCCCGCATCAGCAACGCGGAACTGGCGCGCCGGCTGGGGTTGTCGCCGCCTGGACTGCAAAAGCGGATTCGCAAGCTGGAGGAAGCGGGGGTGATCAAGCAGTACGCTACGGTGGTGACGCGGGAAGCGGTGGGGTTTGACATGCTGTGCTTCGTGCAGGTGACGCTGCGGCGGCATGAGTTGGGCGCAACGGCGCGTTTTAAGGAACAGGTGCAGCTCATGCCGGAAGTGTTGGAGTGCCATCACCTGACGGGGGAGTATGATTATCTGCTGAAGGTGGTGGTGCGCAATACCAGGCATCTGGAACAGTTCTTAATGGAGACGCTGACGCCTGTGCCGAGCATGGATAAAATCCGCACGAGCGTGGTATTGAGTGAAATCAAATCTACCACGGCGCTGCCGTTGGGCGGATCGGCAAATGGGGCCGGCGCAGGCAAGGAGGGAAAAGAAGATGAGAATTGAGAGCGCAGCCATCCCGTCTGCGCCAGATTTGTTGTTAGCCGATTGGGCGCGCACGATGCGGCGGTCGGTGCTGCGGCAAATGATCGCGGTGGTGTCGCAGCCGGGGGTGTTGTCTTTTGCAGGGGGATTGCCGGCAGCCGACCTCTTCCCCGCCGCCGATTATGCTCAGGCTGTGGCTTACGTGTTGGAAAGCGACCCGCGCGCGCTGCAATATAGTCCGCCCTACCCTCCCCTGAAAGCGCACATCAGCCATCTCATGGCGCAGCGGGGTGTCACCTGCGCCGCCGAGGATATTTTTATCACCACGGGCGCGCAGCAGGCGCTAAACGTGCTGGCGCAAATGCTGCTCAACCGCGGCGGGCAGGTTGTGCTGGAAGAAATCGTGTATACGGGCATCCAGCAGGTGGTGGCTCCAATGCAGCCAGAGATATTGACCGTGCCCACCGACCTGGAAACGGGCATGGATGTGGACGCAGTGGCGGCGCTGCTGGCTGGCGGCGCGCGACCGGCGTTTATTTACGTCATTCCCGAAGCGCACAATCCATTGGGCGTTAGCCTGAGCGTGGAGAAGCGGTATAGACTGGTGGAACTGGCGCGCCATTATCAGACACCCATCGTCGAAGATGATGCCTATGGTTTCTTAATCTATGGGTCGGATAGACAAAATGGGCGACTGCCGCAGCGGCAGCCGCTGCGGGCATTGGAGCCGGATTGGGTATTTTACGTTGGCTCTTTTTCGAAGATTCTGGCGCCGGCGCTGCGGCTGGGGTGGATGGCAGCGCCGCGGGCGCTGACGCCGAAGTTGACGGTGGTGAAGGAGGCGGGCGATCTGGAGACGTCGGCGTTGACGCAGCGGGCAGTGGCGCGTTATCTGGATGAAGGACTGCTGCCGGACCACGTGGCCCATCTGCGGCAGGCGTACCAGCAGCGGCGAGATATGATGTTGGCGGCGCTGGAACTGTATTTTCCACGTGAGGCGCGGTGGACGAAGCCAGATGCCGGCATGTTCATCTGGGTGGAATTCCCGTCCGACGTGGATTGCATCCGCTTGCTAGACGCGGCGGTGGCCACCGAACACGTGGCCTATATTCCGGGCCACGCTTTCGCCGCCCCAGGCGTGGACGCCAGCCACTGCCTTCGCCTTAGTTTTTCCAACTGCCCGCCTGACCAGATTGCCGACGGCATTCGCCGCCTGGCGCGCGTGCTGTGCTGAAAAAGCAGTGTGTTACGAAAGAAACAATCACAGATTGTACAGATTGAGCAGGTGACGCAGATTTGGATAAATGAGAATTTTAACCACAAATCACACGAATCTGCACGAATTTTCTGACCACTGTCAACTGTCCACTGTTTATAAAGGAGTTCCCCATGTCTGAAGATTTCTTGCCTATTAAGAGTATTGATCATGTGGAGTTGTATGTGGGCAACGCCAAGCAGGCGGCGCATTTTTATCGCACCGGGTTTGGTTTTAGCCATACAGCCTACAGCGGTCTGGAAACGGGCAACCGCCAGAGCGCTTCCTATGTGATGGAACAGGGTAAAATCCGCCTGGCGCTGACGACTGCCCTGCACCCGGACAGCCCCATTGCCCGTCACTGCCATTTGCACGGCGACGGCGTGGCGGTTATTGCCCTGGAGGTGCCCGATGCGGCCAGCGCCTACCAGGAAACGACGCATCGCGGGGCGACGGGTGCTATTCCGCCGACGCGGTTGGAAGATGAACATGGCGTTTTTTCTTTCTCTGCTGTCCGCGCTTATGGGGACACTTTGATTAAGTTTGTGGATCGGAGCCAATATCGTGGAGCCTTTGCGCCCGGTTACCAGGCGCGAGGAAGTCAAAACGGGGCGGCAGCGCGTAGCCGTCATAAGGGGATTGGGCTGGCGGCTATTGATCATATGGTGGGCAACGTGGAATTGGGGGCTATGAACCGCTGGGTAGCGTTTTTTGCGGCGACGATGGGTTTCAGCCAACTGGTGCATTTTGATGATCAGGACATTTCCACGGAGTATTCGGCGCTGATGTCTAAGGTGATGCAGGATGGCACGGGCAAGGTGAAGTTCCCCATCAACGAACCCGCCGAAGGCAAGAAGAAGTCGCAAATTCAAGAGTATCTGGATTATTATTACGGGCCAGGCGTGCAGCACATTGCCTGCGCCACAGGCGACATTTTGAGTACGGTGAAGCAGTTGCGGCAAAATGGGATTGAGTTTTTGCGCGTGCCAACGACTTACTACGATGAGTTGGAAAGTCGGGTGGGCAAGATCAATGAACCTGTAGATGAGCTGGCGGAGTTGGGCATTCTGGTGGATCGGGACGATGAGGGGTATTTGCTGCAAATTTTCACGAAACCGGTAGAAGATCGCCCAACTTTGTTCTTTGAGATTATTGAGCGGCATGGTTCGCGCGGTTTTGGCAAAGGGAATTTCAAAGCCCTGTTTGAGTCCATTGAGCGGGAACAGGCGCTGCGGGGTAATCTGTAAGATTGGAGGCATGAGATGAGTTATTATTACAAACTGGGTCAAGTGGCGCGCAAGCGGCATACGCAGTTCCGGCAGGCGGATGGTTCGTTGTATCATGAAGAGGTGATGGGGATTCATGGATTTGCCGGCATTCAATCCATCCTCTACCACATCCACCCGCCTACCGCCGTGCGCCAGGTGGAACTAGAAACCAGGATCGAAATCCCGTATGAAGACGGCGGGCCCCTGCGCCACCGCCACCTGCGCACCGCGCCCATCCCGCCTGGGGGCGACGCCATCACCGGGCAGGCGCCCCTCATGGGCAACAACGACGTGATCATTTCCATTGCCCGCCCCACGGAACCAATGGATTACTGGTATCGCTTTGCCCACGGCGACACCATGATCTTCGTACACGATGGCGCGGGTATTCTGGAAAGCCAGTTTGGCCGGCTGCGCTACCGCGCGGGCGATTATCTGGTCATGCCCACAGGCGTTATCTGGCGCATCTTGCCAGACGCAGACGTGGCGCAGCGCTTCCTCATTGCTGAGGCTTTCGGTCACATTGAACCGCCTAAACGGTATATCAACAACTACGGCCAATTCCTGGAACACGCCCCTTACTGTGAGCGGGATATTCGCCCGCCTGATGAACTGATCACCTACGACGAGCGCGGCGAATTCGCTGTGCACGTGAAGGCGCGCGACCGCATCACCCGCTACATTTATGATCACCACCCGCTGGATGTGGTGGGGTGGGATGGGCATTTGTGGCCCTTTGCTTTTAACATTGAAGATTTCGAGCCCATCACCGGGCGGGTACACCAGCCGCCGCCGGTACACCAAACGTTTGACGGGCCGAACTTCGTTGTTTGTTCTTTTGTGCCGCGCCTGTTTGACTATCACCCGCAAGCTATCCCTGCGCCGTATAACCATTCCAATGTGGACTCGGACGAAGTGCTGTATTACGTGGAAGGGGATTTTATGTCGCGTAAGGGCATTGATCGCGGTTCTTTTACGATTCATCCAAACGGCATCCCACATGGGCCACACCCAGGCACCTATGAGGGTTCTATCGGCAAAGCGCGCACGGATGAGTTGGCGGTGATGATTGACACTTTTCATCCGCTGCGCATGACGCAATACGCGCGCGACTATGAGGATGAGCAGTACGCTTATAGCTGGCTGGCGGAAAGACAGGCAGCGGCTGTTTAAGGCGAGGGGCGCGGCGCGCCCATCGCCCACCATTCCCC
>JAGVTM010000488.1 GCA_019136785.1 Chloroflexota bacterium
GCCATTCAGAAAGGGGAAAAGCATTTCGAGTCAGGCGTCCTGGCTTCCGCCAATCGGGGACTGCTCTACGTAGATGAAGTGAATTTGTTGGACGACCACGTGGTGGACCTGTTGTTGGACTCCGCGGCCATGGGCGTGAACGTGGTGGAACGAGAAGGCATCAGTTTCACGCATCCGGCTAAATTCATTCTGGTGGGAACCATGAACCCGGAAGAGGGGGACTTGCGCCCGCAGTTGCTGGACCGGTTTGCCTTTGCTGTGCAAATTGCCGGCTTGTCTGACCCGCGCCAGCGCATGGAGATTATGGAGCGGCGCATTGCCTTTGAAAGTGACCCGGAAACGTTCCGCCAGAAGTGGCAGGAGCCAGAACGCCGCCTGTCGGCGCAAATTGCCACTGCCCGCGATCTGGTCAATAAAGTGCGGTATTCGCGGCGCGATCTTGCCGGCATTGCCGGCCTCACTGCCGCCATGAAAGTGGATGGTCACCGCGCCGACCTGGTCATTCTGCGCGGCGCTCAGGCGCACGCTGCCTTTGAAGGGCGCGACCACATCAGCGACCGCGACATCTTGCTGGCTGCCGAACTGGCTCTACCCCACCGCCTGCGCAACCAGCCTTTCCAGGAAGCGGCTGTTTCTGTCTACGACCTGGAACAACGACTGGAGCAGGCGCAAAGCGAATGGGGCCAGGGGGACATGCAAGAGCAGGTAGACGCTGAAGAGGAAACCAGCCCGGTAAAAAAAAACAGGCGTTAGACGCTGAAATGCGCGAAGGGGCGGACGTCGGTCAGATTGAAGCCGCCCCCCAAACCGTGCCGCAAACGCCGCAAGACGGGCACTGGTGGGAAGGCGGGCAAAAGATGGCGTCTGCGCCAGAATTTGCCACCCGCCGCCTGGACACGCAGCTTGATCGCCTCACCCGTAAAACGGCAGGCAAACGCTCCCGCACCAAGACCAAACGCAAACGGGGCCGCTACATTCAGGCGCGCATCCCCCAGCAAGGCAAAAAGATAACCGACCTGGCTTTTGACGCCACGCTGCGCGCCGCCGCGCCCTACCAGCGCCGCCGTGACCGCGCCGACCTGGCCCTGGCTCTGGAAAAAAGCGACCTGCGCGAAAAAGTGCGTGTGCGTCGCTCCGCTAATCTGATTTTGTTTGTGGTGGACGCCAGTTGGAGCATGGCGGTTTCGGAACGCATGGAAGCCACCAAGGGAGCCATCATGTCCCTGTTAACCGACGCCTACATTCGCCGCGACCGCGTTGGCTTGATTGTGTTCCATAAGAATGACGCGCGGCTGGTGCTGCCGCCCACGAACTCCGTGCAAATGGCGCAAAGAACGCTGGCGGATATTGCCGTCGGCGGCAAGACGCCTCTTTCTGCCGGCTTACTGCTGGCTTACAACGTCTTTCGCCAGGAATCGGTGCTGCATCCAGACGTGATGCCGTTGATGATTTTGCTCACCGATGGCGCGGGCAACGTCAGCATGTCCGACCTGCCGCCGCAAGAAGAAGCCCACCGCATCGCCCATCTGATCAAAGAGTTCAGCGTGCGCTCTGTGGTCATCAACATGGAACATGAAGCTTTCGACCAGGGGTTAGCCCGCCTGCTGGCGGAAAAGCTGGACGCCCCCTGCTTCTCGCTGGCTGACCTGCGCGCCGAAACCCTTTATCACACTGTTCTCAGCCATCTGGAGGGATGAAAATCTGTAGCGCAAACTGTTAGTTTGCGTGGACAAACTAACAGTTTGTCCTACGAATCTCCGCGTGAATCTACCCTCTGACCACTGACCACTCATCACTATTTTTGAAGGAGTTCCTCATGAGCGACAGCGCACCACGAAGAATGAAAACAGGATTTCGCAGGCTTGTGGTGAGCGCAGCCGAACCATTACGCAGATTGATGTTCATGTGGTCCTCATCCGCGTGAATCAGCGTCCTATTTCTGCGTGAATCAGCGTCCTATTTTTGAAGGAGAAAAACATGGACAGGCAAACGATTGTATTTATTCACGGGGCCTGGGTCACAGGACACTGCTGGGATAACTTCCACGGCTATTTTCAGGCAAAAGGATATGACTGCCTGGCGCCCAACTGGCCCTACGATGACCGCCCCATCGCCGAACTGCGCGCTGCGCCTGCGCCAGAGTTGGCCACATTGGGGGTGGGCGAGATTGTGGCGCATTATGCCGGCATCATCTCTCAACTCCCCCAACCGCCCATCATCATTGGCCACTCCTTTGGCGGTCTGTTTACGCAAATGCTCCTGGACAAAGGATTGGGCAAGGCAGGCGTGGCTCTGAACGCCGCCCCGCCCAAAGGCGTATTCCCTACCCCCGCCGCCGTGCTCGGCAGCCTGCCCGTGCTCACCACCTGGCAAGGGTGGCGCAAAATTCTAACCACGTCTGAGTCACACTTTTCCCAATACTTTGCCAACGGCTTCCCCGCCGCTGAAAGAGCCAGTGTCTTTCAAACCTACGTCGTGCCCACGCCGGGGCGCATTTTCTTCCAGGCAGCCACCGCCCTGTTTCACAATCATCTGGCTATCAACTTCCACAATCACAACCGCGCTCCCCTGCTCCTCACCGCTGGCGGCGCCGATAAAACCGTACCTGCCGGGCTGAACCGCACCAACTACCAGAAATACGCCCAATCCCGCGCCCGCACCGATTTCAAACTCTTCCCCGAACGCAGCCACACCCTGATTATGGAACCTGGCTGGGAAGAGGTAGCCGCTTACATTGAAAGTTGGCTGGATGCTCTGGCTTGACAAGTCAGAAACGCATCAGGAGGTGGCTGGTTGCGCCGCAACTTTACAGACTAATTGCCGGCACGCCATGCGCCCCCAACAGAAAAGACAACTCGCCGCCGTGGTGCAAATCATGTTCTAACACGTGCCAGACAATCCACTGGCGCGTATAGGACTCGCTTCCGTCGCCTCCAGGACGGTAAAACACCTGCGCCAAATCCGCCTCAGTCCAGCGCTGCACCCCGTCTGCCACCACCGCCCAGGTTCGTTCCAGGCCATCCACCAGCTCCGCGGCGCTGCGGGCTGGTTCCCCCTCCTCGTCCCAGGTGAGCATGGGCTTGATGTCCGCGGGGCCCTCTTGCATCACTATGTGAAACCACCACACCCGCGTAGCCACGATGTGCGCCGTCAGCGTCATGGCTGTGCGCAAGTCAGACGTTAAACGCAGGGCAAGTTGTTCGCCAGTTAGTGGCGCGACCGCCCGCACCAGGTCGTTTTGATAAACCTGCCAGCCTTCCAGAATTTGCCGCCTGAAGGGATCGTCTGTCATCTTTTCCTCCGTTGCCGTCTGGTTATCGCCCAAAGTGCATGGGCATAATCACATGGCGGAATCCATCATACCCCACCGGTTTCAGCACCCCTGGCTCCCGCGCCGTGCGCGTTTCCAGCGCCACCTGCGGCGTATCCATCACGCTCAGCACATCCGTCATATATTTAACGTTGAAGGCAATTTCAATCGGTTCCCCATCCACGCTGGCGTCCACCTGGGCAATATTATCCCCCGTTTCCGCGCTGGTGGCGGCAATCGTGGCGTAGCCAGGCATAATCTCATTCCCCGGCGAAACCTGCACCCGCGCCGTGTTACTGGACTCGCGGGCAAAAATATTGGCCGTTTTGCACGCCTTCAAGAACTCCGCCGTGCCCAGCACCGTGCGCGTCACATACTCGTCGGGAATTAACCTGGAGAAATCGGGGAAGCTGCATCGTCTGAGGCAATGCGCGCCACTTCGTTGAGCGCCCGCGCCGGAATAATGATGTTCACCGGTTCAGCTACATGCCCAGGGAATTCTGCCGTGCGCGTGGAAAGACGGAAGCTGTCCGTCGCCGCCATGGTGATGCGGTTCCCTTCAAAAAGCGTAGACACGCCCGTCAGAATAGGACGGGTATCATCTGTAGCCGCCGCAAAGGCCACCTGATTGATCATCTGCTTGAACGCCGCCGTTTCCAGGCGAATTTGATTGTCCGCTTGCGGTTCGGGCACCAGCGGAAACTCTTGGGCGTCAATTCCCTTGATGTTGGCTTCCGTGCGGGCGCAAGCCAGGTGCAGCGTTTGCGTCTGCTCTTCCAGCGTCAATTCAATCAGTTCTGCCGGCAACGCATTCACCAGGTCGCTCAAGGTGCGTGCTGGCACAGTGATCGCCCCCCCATCCGCCACCTTAGCCCCAATCCAGCAGGTAATGACAATTTCCAGATTAGTGGCAGACAGCTTCAGCCGGCCATGATCGGTAGCCAGTAACACGTTCGACAACACAGGCAAAGTGGATCGGGTACTGACCGCCCGCGCCACCGTACTCAAACCCTTTGCCAGATTTTCTTGCAAGCAGGAAAGCTTCATGATTGTTCTCCAGTACTGTCAGATTTTTCAAAGTGGCGGGAAACGGCGGAGTACTTCAAAAGTTTTGTTGTAATACCCCGCATGTATCTGGATGCTAGTATACAAAATCTCCCCGCAGATGGCAAGCGATAATCAGAATTGGGCGGATGCCATCCGCCCCTACGTGGCCGTGTGCATAATATGATAGACCACAATGCTCAGCGCCACGTGCACGTTAAGTGAAAGCCCTTTGCCATACATTGGCAAGAAAACGGCTCCGTCGCAGGCTGCCAGGGTGGCTTTGGTGACGCCGTGATCCTCGTGTCCCACCACCAGGCACGTTTGCTGCGGGTAGGCATACAAATGGTAAGGAACTGCCTGCTCAGTCAGTTCCAAAGCTACTACGTGATACCCTTCCTGCCGTAGCTGCTGCACAGCCATCACCGGATCGTCACAGTAACGCCAGGGCACGCGATCCATCTTAAAGCGAGCCACCTTGGCCACCGTGGCGTTCGTGGGCAGCGGCGTGATGCCTGTCAGAATAAGCTGCCGCATGGCTGCTGCTTCTGCCAGGCGAAAAATAGAGCCTACGTTAGCAGGATAAGCCACGCTTTGCAGCAGCGCCGCCACTTGCCTGGTCACTGGATGCGTCCGGCGGTATGCCTTGACAAATCGCTTTAACTCCACGCCGACTAACGGTTTCATCTTTGTTCAAAAGCCATCAGGGATGAAAACTTTTCACGAATCACCCGAATCTCCACGCAGCTTCTGGCCACTGACCACTCGCCACTGATCACTGCTCCAATTGCCCCACCCAACAACCATATGCCCGGCTTAGCTGGCACAACGCCTGAAAAGCCGCTTCACGCACCGCTGGCACTGGGTCCTCTAAAAGGGCTTGCAGCGCCGGCGCCACGTCTGGCGCCACTATTTGCGCGGCGCAGGCGATAGCCGCCAGGCGCACTTCTGTCGGCTGTGCTGGCTGCATTGCCTGCAGCAAGACGGTCAAACCCGCCGCCCCGCCAGGCACGCCCCGTCCCTGGGATGTCGCCCATTCGATTAACCAGGATTGATCCCCAGGCAGCGCCGGCTGCCACCAGCGCGCCGCCGCCCCTTTCCCTTCGTGCAGTTCTACGGCAATGCCGGCAACTGACTGCACCATCCATTGCTCATCTTTCTGTAAGCGCTGCAACAGCGCATTAGCCCAGGGTTCTTCCACCAATGCCAGGCCAAAAACCGCCGCCCGCCGCAAATGCGCATCATCGTCCGCGGCAGCCTCTTTTAACACCGCCGCGCCTGCGCCGCCATTCAGACCCACGGCTTCCGCCGCCGCGGCAAACAACTGCTCGTCCTCGCCCGACAAAATGCGCAACACCAGCTTCTCTGCCGCCGGGTGGTGCAGCCAGCCCAACGCCGCTACGACGCCCTGACGTACTTCGCTGCGCTCATCTGCCAGGGCTTGCGACAGCAGATCCAGGGAAGCGTCAGCCCCCAAAATGGGCAGCGCGGCCACAGCCGCCTGCCGCACTAACGGGTCGGGGCGCTGCAGCAGTTGGCGCAGCAAGGTAACCACGCCTGTTTCTTCTGTTTGCGCCAGAGCCAACACCGCCCGCTGGCGCAAAGCTGCCGGCACTTTGGGTTGCACAATCAAACGCCCCAATTGCAGCAAAATCTGTCGCCGCCACTCCCCCGGCTCCATGACCTCTGGCAACCAGGCGGCAGCCTGAAACAGCCCATCTTGCAGCGGGTCGGTCTCATTGCGGCGCAGCAATTGCTCAATAAGCCCGTTCACCCCCACGCGCGCCACGTAGAACCGTATCGCCCCGGCCCAATGGGGGTCGTGTAAATGCGGCTGGATACGGGACGGCGGCTGCGTCTGCGCCAGGTGGGCTGCCGCCAAAAAATCGCGCCAGATGGGAGACAGCATCCGCCACAGCTTGCCTTCCGTGCCGGCAAACAAGCCGCTTTTCTGGCTCAATTCCAGCAGCCGCCGCACAGCGCCCCGTTCGCTCACCTGGTAACGCACGCACACCGTCTCTATCAAAGCCAGAACGTCATCCACAGGCAGCGCGCCCGATGGCAGAGAGAGACAGCGCCAGGCTATCTCCTGCCACAGTTCGCGCGCGGCGGGCGACAACCAGGCTGCGTCTGCAGCGGCTGTGGGCAGCCGCTGCTGCAAGGCAGCTTCCAGGCGATCTATCCAGCGCCTGGGCGTTTCGTCGGGTTTCCCTGCGTCGCGTAATCTCAAGACAGTCTGCCAGGCTGACTGCCCCGGCGACCAATAGCCAGCCAGCGCCAGTTCTGGCTGGGCGGCAGCTGCCGCCCACTGCTGGCCCAAACGCTGCGCCTGTCCGCTGCGCCAGGGCAGCAAGCCGCTGAGAACAAAGCCGGGCAGCAGCAAGGGTGCGTACCCCTGCGCCGGGGCGGCCGCAATAACGCGCGTATCGGGGAACTGGCGCAGCAGCGTTTGCAGCCAGTTTGCCAGGTGAGGGTATGTGGATGCCGGCATTTCATCAGCCCCATCCAACAGCAGCAGCGCCTCCCCCGCCACCAGCTTTTGCGCCAAAATCTCCCCTAAGACGTTGGCCATCCGGCCTGAATTCTGCGGCTGCGCCGCCAGCAAACCCGCCGCCCCTTCGGGCCACCCGTGATAGGCCAGATCAGCCACATGCAGCCAGATAGGGAAATAGGGCGACAGTTCGGCGGCGTCTCCTCTGGCACAGACGTATGCGGTGTAAGCCAGCAGCGTGGTTTTGCCAGCCCCGGCCGCCGCCGACAGTAGCACCCGCCGCCCATCCCGCCACAACTGCGATAGCGACAAAACAGAGGGGAAAGGCGCCGCCGAGCGCCCCGCCAGTTCGGGCCACAGCCAGTATAGCTGGCGCGGGCCGAACTCCAGCGCCGCCTCCGGCTCCAACTCCCACGCCGGCGCCAGCAGCCTGGACGGTACAAATAGCTGCGCCAGGTCGCCCGCTTGCGCCAATTCATGGTGTCCGGCCATTCTTTGGGCTAACTCAACGCGATACCGCCCTTCGGCGCTGGACTGCACCCACTCGTAGGTGCGCCGCCAGCGTGCCCATAACTGCGCCCCCTGCTGCTCCAATTTGGGCCACAACCAGAAAAAGAAGGCCGCGCCCAGTAACAGGCCCAGCCCAATGCCAGTCAGGAATGAAAGCAGGTCGAATCGCCACATGCCGGCATTATCTTAACACGCCCGTGCCCACTTGTCACAACAAAAAAGCGGTGGGCCTCGTGCGAAGCCCACCGCTTTCTACATCAGGTTAATGGCGCAAGTCCATCAACCTGGCTTGCAATTAGATTTGTTGCCGACGACGCACTACCTGGTAAGCGCCAACCACCAGGGCCGCCAGCGCAGCCAACAGCAGCGGCAGGAACGAGGTCGTGCCGGCATCGCCGCCGAAGCCGCTCAAGGAGACGTCCGTGGGTTCCTCAATCATCACCATTGCTGTAGCCGAAGCCGTAGCCGTGATCGAGTCATCCACGTAAGCCGTCCAGGTGGCCACGTTGGTGGTGTCTTCCATAGCCATCGCCGATAGGTCCAGACCCAGGTCTACGGTGCTGGCGCTGGCGCCTGGCTCCAGATCATAGGCGACGCCCGTCAGGTCAACGCCCAGAGTCGGATCAGACACGTCATGCAGCGGCAGCGTTACGTTGCCCGTGTTGGTGACGGTGATGCAGTAGTACACCATCGTGTTGAGCGGAACGGTTATCATGCTGGTATCGGCGCAGACACCCGCTTCGGTACCAACCGTCTTGCTCAGGGTGATGGATGGCATAGGCGGTACGACCTCTTCCACGTTCACGGTCGCCGTAGCTTCCGCCCACGCGGTAATCATGTCGTCCACATAAGCCGTCCAGGTAGCCACGTTCGTGGTCGTGACCATGATGTTGGCGCTGATTTCCAGGCCAGCATCCACGGTGGAGACGCTCGCGCCAGGCATCAAGTCATAGGCAAAGCCCATGAAGATGTCGCCCAGTTCGCTGTCCGTCAGGTCATGCCACGGCAGCGTCACGTCGCCCGTGTTGGTCACGGTGTAGCAGTAGTACACATCGGTACCCGGTTCCACGGTGATGGCGCTTTCGGTAGCGCAGACGCCAGCAGCCGTACCAACCGTCTTGGCTACAGAGATAGCCGGATTCACCACGTTAACTGTAGCCGAAGCCTCAGCCGACGCGGTCAAACCAGCGCTGTCGTAAGCGGTCCAGGTTGCCGTGTTCATGGTGGTAGCCATGATCGTGGCGCTGATCGTCAAGCCAGCATCCACCGTGGACACGCTCTCGCCGGGCATCAAGTTGTAGGCAAAGCCGGTGAAGATGTCGCCCAGTTCGCTGTCCGTCAGGTCATGCATGGGCAGCGTCACGTCGCCCGTGTTAGTTACGGTGTAGCAGTAATACACGTCTGTGCCCGCTACCACGTCAATCATGTCCGTGGTCGCGCAGACGCCTGCTGCCGTGCCCACCGTCTTGCTCAGGCTGA
>JAGVTM010000564.1 GCA_019136785.1 Chloroflexota bacterium
AGCACTGTACTCACGGTAAAGTAAACGACGGCGCGAGAGAGACCCGCGTCGCCATAACGAAGCTGGTTTAGCGTCAAGCCAATGTTGCCGCTGTTGGTAAACATCACCACCAGCGCCAACGCTGCCTGTTCCTGTCGCGAAAAAGAGAGCAGGCGGCCCACCAACAGGCTCAATATGCCCATCGCCGCTACTGCCGCCAGGGCAAATCCGGTTAACTGCACCACTTCTCCCCCTGTCAAGCGGGACTCAACCAGCGAACTGAATACCAGACAGGGGCCTAAAGCGTAGAAAGCCAGCCGCGACAGGGCTTGTTTGTCAATGTCTGTCCAGCGGCGCAGCGCCAGGCCAATGCCTGCGGCCACAAAGATAGGCAGGATATTCTGGTTTAGGACGTTGAGGATGTCGTTCACACGCTGTTACCGCGGCAGATGGTGAAGATTGCCGGCAAATTCGTAACCGACTGATCTGTGGCTTGCGACAGGCTCAGGTAACGGGGCCTGGCTTCGGCAGGCTCAGCTATCGCGACAGGATCGGGCCTGGAGCTGGCTGGTGGTTACGCGAAATCTTCCTCATCAGACAAGTCGTCGTCGAATGCGTCGTCGTCAGATAAGGCGCTGTCGCCATAGGCGCTGTCGTCATAGTCATCATCTTCGTCGTACTCATCATACCCGTCGTAATCGTCAACCATATCGTCTGCGTCTTCGCCATCCTCTGCCGGCAGCAGCCCGTCTGGGTCTAGATCAAAAAGGGGATAATCGTCCAGCATATTGGACCAGCTTACGTCGTCCAGTGCCTCCTCAATGATCTCATAGAGGCTTTCCATGTCTGGGTCTTCTAACATATCTATCAATATACGCTCGGCAACGTCACCGCCAATGGCAGCCAACGCCTCCACCGCCGCCGCCTGTATTTCGTACTCGTCTTCTTCGATGAGGCGCACCAATTGGTTAATGGCTTGCACGTCGCCAATATGCCCGGCGGCGCGAATTGCTGCCAGGCGCATCTCTTCATAGGGGCTTTCCAGTTCATCCAGAATGGTGGGCAGCCAGCGCAGCGCGCCATTGATCCCCATCGCGTTTAAGGCGCTTATCTGCATGTGGTAATCGCCATGATTGTAGGCGTCTAAAATAAACGTGTCAATGCGTTTGTCATCGGCATAGCTGGCGGATTCCAGGGCGCTGCGGCGGACGATAGCAGCCGTTTCGGGGGATTCCAGCACACGTAACAATGCCGGCAGAATCATGCCAGCCACATGATCAGGCATCAGACCACATAACGATTGAAATGTGTAATTCCCCAGCGTGTGCGCGCCGCGCGCCCGCACGTCGTTATCCTCGTCTGTCTCTAGCAGGCGCAGGATGGGGGCCACGTGACGCACATTGGTTGAGTCCCACAACCCATCTAGCGCCGCCTGTCGCACCGGGGCGGATTGGTCAGCCAGGAACAGGGAAAAAGCCTGTTCAAAGTCAACCAGGTAGTTCTCCGCCGAAATTTCCGCCAGATGGCGAGCAATCAGGCGGCGACGTTCTTCAGGAAATGTGGGCCACTGTGCCTGAAAGGCATGGGCTTCCGCCGTATCCATATCGGACAGGCGGTAGAGGTGGGGCATATGCACCGATTGATCATTCTTAAGCGCATCCAAAATCTGGGGAAATGGGATGATGGCGTTCATAAAAGGTACTCCGCAAAGAAAGGCAGGGCGCTGTAGTTACTTTCAAGCAACAAGAAAGCACGCCTGGGTAGGACAGCCGCCCGGCGTGCTTGGTGATTTAGGGTAATGACGTTGTCAAATGCCGGCATCTTACACCGGCCCGGCGCAAACCCCACCTAAGGCCCAAACAAGTCAATGGGGTTCATCAAATCATGCACAAAGATAAAGACCATCAAGCCTAATAATAGCATAATGGCCACCATGTGCACCGTCGCTTCCCGCTCTGGCGACACGCGCCGCCCGCGCAGCGCTTCCAGCAAAACGAAGAGGATACGCCCACCGTCCAGCGCCGGAATCGGCAGCAGATTGGTGAAGCCCAACGCTACGTTGATAAAAGCGACAAAGGAGAGGAACGGGAACCAATCGCCAGAAGCCAGCGACATCTGCGCCGACTGGCGGCTGGCGCGGGCAATGTTGGGGGGGCCAATAAAGCCCACTTCTGCCACGCTGACCTCGCCGCGCAGCAGCATGACGGGTACACGCACCGTCAGCATAATGATGCGGCCAATCTGGTTAACCGACTCGCCGGCTGCCGCCAGCGGGCCATAGGAAATCGTTTCCCCCGTCTCCGCCGGGCCCAATCCTGCGCCAATGCGCCCAATCACGGCGTCGTTCTCCGTTATGGCTGCCGGCAGCACCGTGATGTTTTGCCGTTCGCCATTCCGTTCCACGGCAAACGTCAGGGGGGCATCCGGGGAAGCCTGCACCTGCGCCACCAGCGCGTCACTGTCGCTGATCGGCTGCCCGTCCACTTGCAGCACTATGTCCCCTGGCAGCAGCCCGGCTGCCGCCGCGGGTGAATCCTCGTCTATGCTGACGATAGCTACGCGGCTGTCATCATACACGGGCACGTCCGTCACCAGGTAAGCCACCCAAAACAGGGCAAAAGCCAGCAAAAAGTTAGCCAGGGGGCCCGAAAACAAAACGGTAAAGCGCACCCGCTTGGACGCCGCCGCCAGACCATCAGGCACGGAGGGGTCATCCTCCCCCGCCGGACGCACAAAGCCACCCAACGGCAGCCAGTTCAGGGTGTACTTGATGCCGCTACGCTCAAACAGCGTCGCCGCCCGCGGCGGCAGCCCCAGGCCAAACTCCTCCACGCGCACGCCCAGGCGCAGCGCGGCAATAAAGTGACCCAGTTCGTGAATCAGGACAATTGGCCCCAGGACCAAAAAGAATGCCAGCACATCATAAATAAACATAAATTTCTCCCCAGCGCCACAAACGCCAACGCTCAGCCCTGGTGATGGGGTCGCTTGCGACCCGTATTGTGCAAAGGTATCCGCTGCGCGGCTACATCCGCTGCACGGCTGTATCCACAACGCGGTTACATCTGGAATTATACGACCGGGGGCGGGGAGGCGGCAACAAGCCGGGCCGTTTACTCAGAGGGAATTAAGCCCCACTCTGCCCAGGCTACTGTTCCGTCAAATGTAAAATGATGGACTGGATTGGTTCAATCTCCCAGATTGAACCAATCTATCAAATCACAACTGACAGAACACTAGTTCCTCGCAAAATCAAACAAAATTGACGAAAACAAGCCAGATTCTAACAAATTCCCCACCCAAACCGCCCGCCCTTCGCCAGGTTTCCAGCCTGAAACCGTTCGCGAACCCTTGACAACCGCTACGAAATCTTTTAGAATGTTGGTAATCGCACTTTACCATTGGCTCTGTCCACTGGGGGAGAACGAGGGGGATAAAAATAGATAAAACGCGACAGCCGGGCTACAGCAGCCTGCAGGCTACCATAGCCCGCCGGAGTTGCTTTTTATCTGAACTATCAGGGAGTACAACCATGAACAAATCCAGACACATCCGCTTTTTGTACCTGACTTCCATAACGATTCTGTCTTTGTTGGCTGCTTTTGGGGCTGTCCGCGTCCTGGCTAGCGGCGGCGCGTTTGACCTGCCCGACGCTGGCTGCCCCAGGCGCATTGCGACTTGCAGATGAGCGATCAAATCGGTGTGACCGCTCCGGAGACGCCAGCAACTGTTGTCTACACCGATGCCTTGAGCATCGGCGCCGTCAATGGGCTGAGGTGCAGCAGCAATGGCGAGGACACGGTCGCCTGTACCTTTGGCATAAGAGTTGAGAACTCCTGCCCCACAGACAGTGAAGCCATCACGAATACGCTGGCCATTTACCGCATTGATGGCTCAGGCGACATCTCCATCTGGCGGTCAGATGACCTGTTAAGCTGCCGCGCCTACGCCTCGGTTCCTCTGATAGCGGAAGATGGCAGTCTGATTACGGCTGATGAGCATCTGGTGGTGCGTATCAACCCCAACAACAGCACCGCCTGGGCCACGAACCATGAGACCGGGGCGCTGCCCATCAGTCCCATCCTGGTGCAGACGGCAGGCGTGACTCAGGCTGTGGTATTGGCCACCAGCAATTTGCCAGGTTCTACGAATGCCCCTGTCTACGCCTACGACGCCGCTTCTGGGGAGCCGCTGGGTAGCGCCTTAAATCTGATAGTCGAAGGCGACCGCTTTGCCACGCGCAACACCCCTGGTGGTCTTGCCCAACGTATCTGCATCTCTGCCGGCGGCATTACCAACACCACCGCCGGGCGGCTCATGACCATCGACGGGCCGGGCGCTGATTTGCTAGCTATCAGCGCTAATTACAGTGGTCGTCCCTTGCAAAACCAGAGCGATGGCCTCTACCTGTATGGCTTAACCATCAGGGAAGGTGGGTTCGCTTTTGACGGTGTTGGCGGCGGCATTTTGAACGAGGGCGTGATGACCATCACCGATAGTGTCATTCGTGACAATGAAATTCTCGGTCATTTTGCAGATTATTCCTTAGGTGGGGGTATTGCTAATATGGGCGGTATGTTAACGATAAATAACAGCACTATTACCCAGAACAAGGCTTTTGGTGATGTTGGCACCTTTTACCAAGGCGGCGGGGGTCTCTCTAATATGCTTGGCGGGGTCACAATCATTAATAACAGCACTATTTCAGATAATACTACTGCTTCAGGGGCTGGCGGCGGTATTTTTAATTGGTGGGGCACTGTCACCATTAACTACAGCACTATCGCGGACAATCATGGGTATGATGGTAGTGGTATTGCGAATGGTCCAGGAGGGAGCATTATCTTCTTGCACAACAGCATAATCGCCAACAACAATTACAATGATTGTGAAACACTCGGACAAATCATCTCGTTGGGTCATAATCTCTCTACCGGTGCCGACTGCAATTTGAGCGGGCCGGGCGACTTGCCCAACACTGACCCGCTGCTAGGGCCACTGCAAGACAATGGCGGCGCTACGCCCACGCACGCCTTGCTACCCGGCAGCCCCGCTATTGACGCCGCCGCCCTCGACTGTCCTGCTGCCGACCAGCGCAACGTGGCTCGCCCGCAGGGGCCCCGCTGCGACATCGGCGCCT
>JAGVTM010000377.1 GCA_019136785.1 Chloroflexota bacterium
CCAAACTGCGGGTGGGGCTGCGCCGCATGGAGCGGGTGGTGAAAGAGCGCATGTCTATCCGCGAGTCGGATGCGATTACGCCTATCACGTTGATCAACATTCGCCCGGTGGTGGCAGCCATTCGCGAGTTCTTTGGCAGTTCGCAGCTAAGCCAGTTTATGGAGCAGGCTAACCCTCTGGCAGAATTGACGCACAAGCGCACGCTGTCTGCTTTGGGGCCAGGCGGTCTGCGGCGGGAGCGCGCGGGTTTTGAAGTGCGCGACGTGCACCACAGCCACTATGGCCGAATTTGCCCTATAGAAACGCCAGAAGGGCCGAACATCGGCCTGATTGGACGCCTGGCGAGCTACGGGCGGGTGAACAAATATGGCTTTATTGAGACGCCGTATTTGCGGGTGCAAAAAGCGATCAGCGGCGACAGTGAAGAGATGATCAACCATGATGCGTTTGCAGACATTCTGGACGCAGATGGAAACATCATCGTAGCGGCGAATGAAACGATTACGGCAGCGCATTTTGAGGCGATTAAGAATGCGGGCATCGCCGAAGTCAAGGTGCGCCCCTTCCTGACCAACGACCTGGTCTATATGTCCGCGGACGAGGAAGACCCGTTCACGATTGCCCAGTTAGGGGCACAAATTGATGATCGCGGTCAGTTCATGGAAAACCGCATTTCAGTGCGGCGCAACCAGCAGTTCCGTTTCTCCTCTGTGGAGCGGGTGGATTACGTGGACGTGGCGCCGCGCCAGATCGTGGGCGTCTCCGCCGCCTTAATCCCGTTCCTGGAGCACGACGACGCCAACCGCGCCTTAATGGGCTCCAACATGCAGCGCCAGGCGGTGCCCCTGTTGGCTCCGGACGTGCCCATTATCAGCACGGGCATGGAACTGCAAGCGGCGCGCAACTCAGGGCAGGTGGTGGTAGCGACGGAACCCGGCGAAGTGCTGCGGGTCACGGGCAATGAAATCACGGTGATGGGCGAAAACGGGCTGCGCGTCTATAACCTGCGCAAGTATAACCGTTCCAACCAGAGCACGTGCATTGACCAGCATCCTGTGGTAACCAAAGGGCAGCGTATTGAAGTGGGCGACGTGCTGGCTGATAGTTCCTCCACAGAGCGGGGCGAACTGGCGCTGGGTCAGGATGTGGTGGTGGCTTTTCTCTCCTGGGAAGGCGGCAACTTTGAGGACGCCATTCTGGTCAGCGAGCGCCTGGTCTACAATGACAAATTCACCTCGATTCACATCGAGAAGCATGAGGTGGAAGCCCGCGACACCAAGCTAGGGCCGGAAGAGATCACCTACGACATCCCCAACGTCAGCGAGGATGCGTTGAAGGACCTGGACGAGCGGGGCATTATCCGCGTGGGCGCGGACGTGAAAGCCAATGACATCCTGGTGGGCAAGATCACGCCTAAGGGTGAAAAAGAGTTGAGTCCTGAAGAGAAGCTGCTGCGCGCCATTTTTGGCGACAAAGCCCGCGAAGTGAAAGATTCCAGCCTGCGGCTGCCGCACGGCGCGCGCGGTAAAGTGGTGGACGTGCAGGTTTTTGATCGCCAACAGGATCGGGATTTGCCGGCAGGCGTGGAGAAAATGGTGCGCGTCAGCGTGGCGCAGCGGCGTAAGATTTCTCAGGGTGACAAAATGGCGGGGCGGCATGGCAACAAGGGCGTCATCTCCAAGATTGTGCCGGTGGAGGATATGCCTTTTCTGCCGGACGGCACGCCGGTGGACATCATTCTAAGCCCAATTGGCGTGCCTGGACGCATGAACCTGGGACAGATTTTGGAGACTCATCTGGGTTGGGCGGCGCACCGGTTGGACTTCCGGGCTATCACGCCTGTCTTTGATGGGGCTAACGAGCGGGAAATCGCCGCCGAGTTGGGGCGGGCCTGGCTGATGGACCACGCCTGGGAAGTGGCTACGGGTTGGGCCTGGGAATGGCTCAAGGAAGTTGAATACAACACGGACAAAATTGAGGACGACCGCGAAGCGCGCACGATGTTCATCAATGCCTGGCTGGGGCCGTTGGGTTATGACGTGGAGCAGTTGTCTATTGATCGCACTTACGCCCGTTACGCAGCGGCGCGTGAATGGCTGCGCGGACAGGGTTGGGATCCGGAACAGGTGTACCCGGAAGATTCCGCCAGGTTGAGCAAACAGCAGTGGCGGCCCCTCAACGAAGCCAGCATCGAGATCTGCGTGCGCGAATGGTATGGCTGGATTTTGCAGAAGTATGGCGCATGGCTGCCGGAGTCGCTGGCGTTGGACACGCAAACGGCGCCGTTGTCCATGCTGCTGGATAAATCCAACGATGTGACTTATCACACGGGTCTGCCCTTGCCCACGCGCGGCAAGGAGTTGTTGTTTGATGGCAAGACGGGCGAAGCGTTTGACCAGCCGGTGACGGTGGGTATCATCCACATGTTGAAGCTGGCGCACCTGGTAGAAGATAAGGTGCACGCTCGTTCTACGGGGCCGTATTCGCTGGTGACGCAGCAGCCGTTGGGCGGGAAGGCGCAGTTCGGCGGGCAGCGCTTTGGGGAGATGGAAGTGTGGGCTTTGGAAGCGTATGGCGCGGCGCATACGCTGCAAGAGATGTTGACGGTGAAGTCGGATGATGTGCAGGGGCGGGTGAAGACGTATGAGTCTATTGTGAAGAATGAGGCGATTGAGGAGCCGGGCGTGCCGGCGTCTTTCCGCGTGCTGGTCAAGGAGTTGCAGAGTCTGGGGCTGGCGGTGGAAGCGGTGACTGATGGCGGGGATGTGATTCACTTTGGCAAAGAGGATGACAACCGGCAGCGGCAGTATGTGGGCACGGGTTTGATGGATCTGGCTCGCCGTACGCATTGAGTATGAGAGAAGCCCCCATCCCCCTTCCCCCCAGGGGGGAAGGGGGCTTTCGGAGAGGGCGAGGGGCGCTGCGCGCCCCTCGCCCTACATTACCCCTTCCCTGCTGTGGGAGGACCCTCAACCCGCTTCTCTGCTGGTGGGCGGGGGGTGGTTGAAACCTTTGTAGGGGAGACCCCCTATCCCCCAACCCCCTTCTCCCCAGAGGGGAAGGGGGCTTTGGGAGAGGGCGAGGGGCGTTGCGCGCTCCCGCTCTACATTGCCCGGCCTCTGGCGGCAATTGAGCCGCGAGCTGGCAGGAACTGACTGAGAAAAGAGATTCGATGGCAGTTTCAGGAAATGTTTGACAAGGTAAGCAATCCAAAGTAGAATTCCCTTTCGGAATAATTTCTACGGTTGGGTAATTAATTTGCAGGTCCATTCCGCCCTACTGCGATTGGAAACCAACTTTAGTTACCAAAAGCATAAATGAATCCCGACCGGAGGCCATCGGTGATAGCTCCACCGATGGCCTCCGTTTGTCGCTTGGAAAGCGTTTCTACGACTGATTTTTGTGGAATGCGTGGCTATTTTTAGGAGAAGACAAGCGTGCCAACTATCAACCAACTTGTACGCAAAGGGCGAAAGGCTAAGACGAAGAAGAGCACCGCGCCGGCTTTGCAGTGGACCTATAACACGTACAAACAACGCCGCACCCAACAGCCCAAAGGGGCGCCTTTTAAGCGCGGCGTCTGTACGCAAGTCAAGACGGCGACGCCCAAGAAACCGAACTCCGCTCTGCGCAAAGTCGCCCGTGTGCGTCTTTCCAACGGCATCGAAGTGACTGCGTATATCCCCGGAGAGGGCCATCGGCTGCAAGACCACTCGGTGGTGCTGGTGCGCGGCGGTCGCGTTAAAGACTTGCCTGGCGTGCGCTATCACATTGTGCGGGGCACACTGGACACGGATGGCGTGGAAAATCGCAAGAAGGGCCGGTCGAAGTACGGGGCTAAAGCGCCCAAGAAATAAGCGAGATGAGAAAACCTGATTTCCTGGAGAAGTCGGGTTTTTAGCGAGCACGATGGAGAATGAGTTATGGCTAGACGTTACCGGCCCGAAAAACAGGAAGTTACGCCTGATTTACGCTACAACAGCATTCATGTGTCTATGTTCGTTAACCGGCTGATGCACAATGGCAAGAAAAGCACAGCGGAACGCATCTTCTATGACAGCATGGACATGATTGAAGAACGCACCAACCGCCCGGCGGTGGAAGTGTTCGATGAGGCGCTGCAAAACGTGGCGCCCCACATTGAAGTGCGTCCACGCCGCGTCGGCGGGTCCACTTATCAGGTACCGATTGAGGTACCGGCTGACCGGCGGATTACGCTGGCTATGCGCTGGTTGATTTCGGCCGCACGCAACCGCAGCGGCAAATCTATGTCCGCCAAACTGGCCGGCGAGTTCATGGACGCCGCCAGCAAACAAGGTGCAGCGGTCAAGCGCCGCGAGGACACGCACCGCATGGCGGAAGCAAACCGCGCTTTTGCCCACTATCGCTTTTAGGTTTTGTAGACTGACATGCGCTATCCATTAGAAAGGGTCCGCAATATCGGCATCATTGCTCACATAGATGCCGGCAAGACGACCACCACCGAAAGAATCTTATATTACACCGGGGTCATCCACCGCATGGGTGAGGTGCACGAAGGGACAGCCACCATGGATCACATGGTGCAGGAACAGGAGCGAGGTATCACCATTACCTCCGCGGCCACCACCACCTTCTGGCTGGATCACCAGATCAACATCATTGACACCCCTGGACACATTGACTTCACCGCCGAAGTGCAGCGCAGCCTGCGCGTACTCGATGGTGGCGTGGTCGTCTTTGACGCGGTGGCCGGTGTGCAACCCCAGTCAGAAACAGTGTGGCGTCAAGCCGATGATTACGGCGTGCCGCGCATCTGTTTTATCAACAAGATGGATCGCGTGGGCGCGGATTTTTATCGCGCCGTGGGCATGATCCAAGACCGACTGAAGGGGAATCCTGTGCCCGTACAGTACCCCATTGGCGAGGAAAGCGACTTCTACGCCGTGGTGGACCTGATGAACATGGAAGCCATTGAATGGCACGAAAACGACCTGGGCGCTCACCCCGTCGTGGTGACTATTCCGCCGGAACACCAGGAAGCCGCGGAAACGGCGCGGGCAGAGCTGGTTGAGAAAGTCGTCGAA
>JAGVTM010000390.1 GCA_019136785.1 Chloroflexota bacterium
TAACTATCTGCATGCCCGCTTCTGCCCGGAGGAGGTAGCCAGCGATTTGTGCCGTATCGTCATCTTTAACGATGACGAGTTTTCGCACTGGTTGTTTTTTGCGGGTTTTGCCGGCATTAACGGCATGTTGATGCTGCTGCAACTCGTTTTCCCCTGGCGAGGTAGCGTGGGCGGGCGCGACCTGGGGCTGCTGCTGTTTAATGCGATGTTCGTGGCGCTGGGTATCTTTGCCAATCTGGGCTTTGAGGAGATTGGGCTAGACCTGGTGGTGGTGCTGCTGCTGGCGCTGCTGGCGTTTTGGTTACTGTGGCGTAATCGTCGCCAGCCCTTGCTCATTTATTACGCAACCGCTTATGGAGTGGGATTGGCAGCAACGGTTGTTTACAGGGTTCTGTTTTCCTAGCAACCTGCCGGAGAACCACAAAAATGGGACGCTGATGACGCAGAAAGACACGGATAAGAGCCGATTCAGTCCTGATGAATCCACACTATTCAACGTCTTATTTCTGCGTTAATCAGCGTCTTTTTTTGAAAGCTTCATGCCGCCAGGCTATTCGTAAGCCAGAGCGCGCACGATGTCTAGCTGGGCGGCCTGGCGGGCGGGGATGAGGGCGCCGATGACGCCGAAGCCCAGACCCACGGCAATGGCCAGCAGCAGCCCGGCGTATGAGTAAGAAAACGGGAAAACCAGTCCGACCAGATTCATGGCGCCGACCAGGATGTAGCCGAGCCAGAGCCCAGCCAGCAAGCCAAAGACGGTGCCGGTGGCCGCCAGCAGCAGGCTCTCGGCGGTGATCATGCGACGTATCTGGCGACGGGTAGCCCCTACGGCGCGCAGCGTGCCAATCTCGCGCGTGCGCTCCAGGACGTTGATGGCCAGGGTGTTAATCAAGGCAATCAGGGAAGGGATCGCCAGCACAATCAGCAAGACGTACATGGCATTAAAGACTGCCAGCGACTTGCCGATTTCTGTCTTCCACTCCGCCAGGGAGTAGAAGGAAAAGGCGGGATAGTCGCGGGACAGCGCCCGCAGCGCGCCGTCCACCTGGGCGGCGTCAGCGCCGGGCTGCTGGTTGACCATGATCAACAGGTCGGCTGTCTCATGGAAGTCCTGCGCCAGATTAGCCTGGGAGATGTAGCCGGTGGCTATTTTGTAGTTCATGAAGTCGCCGCCAATGCCGGCAACCTGGTATGCCTGGACGCCCTCTGGCGTTTGCAGGGAGAGGGTATCTCCTGTTTTGACGCCGGACTGGGCGGCAAAGATGCCGTTGACTACGATGCTGCGTCCGTTGGCCATGTCCTGGTAGACGGCGGCTTCGTCGCCAGCGGCAAAGATGAGGCCGGACACTTGGGGATAGGTGACGGGGTCAATGCCTACGATTTGCAGGTCGCTGCCGTCAATTTTAGCCGTCGTCTGGCGCAGGGTAGCCACCTGAGACACACCCGGCGTCGTTTTAACTTGTTCTACCAACTGCGGGCCGGCGCCAATGTTGCCACCGCCCAAGACCAGCGATTGGGGCATGAACAGGTAATCGCTGCCTAAGGTTTTGGCAATCCAGCCATCCATGCCGCCAATCAGGGAGGTAATTAACCCGCCCATGGCTACCAGCAGCGCCAGGCCAATGGTGATGGCGGAGGCGGTGATGGCGGCGCGCCCTGGCTGCCGCGTCAGGTTGCCCTGGGCTATCTGGCCCTCGCGGGCGAAGATGAGGCTGAGCAGGCGGCCAAAGAGACGGGCAATGGGGTAAATGAGGGCGGGGCCAATGAGGGCCAGACCAATCATGAACAGGACGATGCCTAGCGCCGCCAAGCCAACGTTGCCGGCAATTAAGGTGAGAAAAGCCAGAGCGACGATGATGATGCCGGCAATGGCGCTGCGACCCGCCGCGCGGCGTTCCACTTCAGCCAGGGAGGGGCGCAGGGCGTCCAGCGGTTGCACCCGCGTGGCTGCCAGGGCCGGAGCCAGCCCGGCCAGGAGCGTGATTCCCAATCCCATGCCGATTGCCAACACAAACATCCAGGGCGCGAAGGAAGGGCCGCCGATGCGGGCGTGCATCATGTTTTCCATAATGGGCTGCATGCCCACCAGCAGCCCGTAAGCCAGCAGCGCGCCCAGCAATAGACCCAGGGCTGTGCCCAGGATGCCCAAGACCAGGCTTTCCGTCAGGATCATGCCCAGGATCGTCTGGCGGGATGCGCCAATGGCGCGCAACATGCCAATGTCGCGGCGGCGCTCAATCACCACCGTGCGAAAGGTGATGAAGATGATAAAGCCACCCATAGCAGCGGCAATGATGCCGAACAGGCTGAGGACGAGTCTGCCTGTTTCCATGGCTGTGGCAAACTCCGATCCGGCTTCGTTGCCGCCTGCTTTGTAGCCGCTGCCCAGCCGGGCCAGGACAGCTTGCTGCACTGTTTGCGCGTCGCTGCCGGGGGCAAACTTCGCTTCAATGGTGTTGATCTGCCCAGGCAAGTTGAATACGGTTTGGGCTGCCGCCAGGGGGGCGATCAATTCTTCGCTGCCCATGGGCGGCTGCCCGACGGTGATGCCCACGATTTCCAGCGTTAATAAGCCAGTAGATGCCGGCAGGACCAACGTATCCCCTACGCCCAACCCTGTCTGCTGCGCCAGGTTGTTGGAGATCAGGACGCTGTGGTCGTCGGCATCCGTGAGCAGGCGCCCATCTGCCAGAGAAACAGGGTTTAGCTCTGCCAACTGCTCTGGCTGTACGCCGCGCAGAATGAAGGAGGTGATAGCCGTACCATCGGCGGCAGTGACCGCCTGGGCGGTGGGGACCAACAGCGGGCGCACCAGGGACGGAGACGCCAGAGCCACGCCGGGGGTCTCGCGCACCAACGTGACTGCGCTGGCGTCGAATGCGCCGCGGCTTTCGCTGGTGATGGTCAGGTCTACCTTCTCCACGGCGGCGGAGAGATTGGTTTGCAGGGCTTGCTCCATTGCCGGCAAGATACCGTTGAAACCAAAAACGATCATTACGCCGAACATGACGGCGATTAGGGTCAACGTTGTGCGTAGTTTGCGTCCCTGCATATAGCGCAGGGCCAATTTTGCCTGAAACGTCATCGCGCCACCTCCAATTTTTGCCGCACCATCATTTCTTCCTGATGCCCGTTACTGGAAAGCCGCGTCTCGTCTACCACCGTGCCATCCTTCAAGAAAATGATGCGGTTGGCGTGGGCGGCAATGCGCGGATCGTGCGTGACCATCAACACCGTGCGGTTCCACTCTTCGCTGATCTGTCGCAGCAGCAAGGCAATGTCGTCGGCAGAGCGTGAATCCAGGTTGCCTGTCGGCTCGTCCGCCAGGATCAGACTGGGTTCAGCCACCAGGGCGCGGGCAATGGCCACGCGCTGCTGCTGCCCGCCTGATAGCTGATCCGGGCGATGCGTCAGGCGATCGCTGAGGCCAATGCGCGCCAGCCATGCTTCCGCTTTTTGGCGGGCGTCGTTTTGCTTCACGCCGTCCAGGATAAGGGGCAGCGCCACGTTCTCTGCCGCTTCCAGCACGGGAATGAGATTGAAGAACTGGAAGACAAGGCCAATTTGGCGGCGGCGCAGTTGCGTCAATTCGTCGTCGTTCAGGCGAAAAATATCCTGCCCATCCAGCAGCACCCGCCCGTTAGAAGGTTTGTCCAGGCCGCCAACCAGGTGCAGCAGGGTAGATTTGCCGCAGCCGCTGGGACCCATGACCGCCACAAACTCGCCGGGCTGGATTTCAATATTCAACCCGTTCAGCGCGGTAACAGCCGTGGCGCCTTTGCCGTACACCTTTGTTAACTGTTCCGTTTTGATAATGCTCATGACCTTACTCCAGTTTAAGGCAGCTATTGGGGTTTGAGAAAATAATTCGGCAAACGGGGGTGAAGACCCCCATCCCCCAACCCCCTTCCCCCTTTAGGGGGAAGGGGGCTTTCGGAGAGGGCGGGATTACCCGATTATTTTCTTAATGTCCAAAAGCTGCGGACATTGCGGCTTTAAGATTCGTCGCTTTTGGGCGGACGCCCGCGGGGCCGCTCGGCGGGTTCAGGGATGGGTTGGCGGCTGATTTCGTCCAGCCGGCTTTCCACCATGTCTAGCCAACGCAGGTCTGCTTCCAGGTGCATCACTGCCTGATCCAGCAGTAAGATGTAAGCCAGTTCCGATTTGGGGTCAACCCGGCTGCGCTGGGCGGTGATGGCGTGCAGTTCGCGGTAGAGACTGGCCCGCTGCACGTAAATCAGCTTGCGCGGATTGGCGTCAGGCGCCGCCAGGCAGAGCATCAGCTTGAGGAAGAACTCATCCCGCCGCCGATCGCTCAGTACAGGCTCGCTGAACCACTTTTGCAGTTCCGCCAGGCCCGCTTGCGTGACTGTGTAGATGTGCTTTTCTGGCCCACCGTCCTGCTGCACCCGGTCTTCGATCACCAGACCTTTCTTTTCCAGCCGGGTCAGCGTCGTGTAAACCTGAGCGGGTTTCAGGTCCCAGTTTTCCACGCCGCCAACCATGGCCTCAAAAGCGTCGTGCAATTCGTACCCGTGACGCGGGCGGTATGCCAGTAATCCCAGAATCGCGTTTCGTACAGACATATTTTAATTAGTAAACAAGTTACTAGTTTCCAATGGGGGGAAATTATTAACTAAGTTTCTAGTTTTGTCAAGAGGGATCGGGCTATACCAGCAGTTCTGATTCTTTGAGGTCTGGCGGAGTTCATGACATTCTACGTAAAGGGACTGGTCATTCCTCAATATCCGCTTGTCTGTTAGCTTTGTTATACTCAAATCCATAAGGGTGAACCGAAATGACGTTGTTTGGGACGTAGCTGGAATATGGTGGGGCGCTTCGTTTTGGTTGTTACACCAATTTGCCCGGCGGAGATTATGTGCTTTATATGTAACGTTCTGAGCCTTTTACGCAGGCGCTATCAGAACTGCAACCAGCTTGAAGGATAAAGAATGGCATGTACAAAGAACTAACCGCAGAAACGAAATACCAGCTTTTGCAGCAAATCTCTCACGAGATACGGGATACGCTAGACCTGGACGAAAT